>JACDAW010000104.1 GCA_013695245.1 Pyrinomonadaceae bacterium
GAGGTCGCGCAGAGGAAGGCAGTGTCGCTGCTGGCAGCTAAAATTTTAGCGAACTGTTGAACGGTTGTCGGCTGCATGTGGAGGAGACGAATCCGATTTATCGAAACACTGCTTGAAGAACTACTGCTTGATAGGAACGGGCGAGGCAAAGAATGACTGAAAGTTTGAAGGAAGCTCGCGCTCGCCGTGAGAAATTAAAACAGGGCTGAGCATGTGTGGCACGCGACAGCAAAAACTCGCGCCGCGCAGTATAGCAAGGCGCGGCGTGAATTGTCATTATTATAAATTTTCGATAAGCGTAATCTGAAAGGGAATTTCACGGCCGACGCGGCGCATTGCTCGGCCGCTGCGCGGTTGGGGAATTGCCGGAGCGCGCGAAGTAGCCGGGGCGATAGGTCAATCGCAAATTCTGCTTGCGGAGTTCCGGGTTGGCGACTTCGATTTTAACTTGGCGAAACTGCCCGTTGCGGCTCTTGTTCGTTGATGAAAAAGCGACCAAATACTGCGAGCGCAATTCGTCTTGAATCTGCGCGAAGGCAGCGCGTAAGTCCGCGTCGCTTTCCGGGAAGAAAGCGCGTCCGCCCGTGCGCTCCGACAACCTACGCAAAGCTTTTTCATCTATGCCGGTGTAATTAACGAAATCACCGATCCCGATTGAATAGATAATGACGTCAGCTTTAATCGCTTGGTCAACCGCATCTTGCAGCTTGACTTGGCTATCACGATCATCGCCATCCGTGAGCAGGATAATCGCCCGCCTCGTTCGTTCAGGTGATTGACTTAATACATCTTTGCTTGCTAACCACACAGCGTCCCAGACGGCCGTAGAACCTGCAAGCCTTTGGTTCGTGTCTGAGATAGGCGGCGTGCCGACTTGTTGGTTATCAACGATGCCGGAAGGAGGCACATATTCGACGCGTTCAATTGCTTGACGCACGCGCGCCGCACTCCCTGTTAAATCTTGCTCAAGGTCAACAGTTCCGGTAAAGGAAATTACCGCAATTTCATCTTTGCCGGAGCGAACAACCGAATCGAGAAAAGTGCGCGCTGCATTCTTCTGATCCGGCAACGTATATTGTTGCGAAGCGCTGCGATCAAGAATAATTGCGAGCGAAAGCGGCAGATCGGTTTGGCGCGTGAAGGTGAAAATCTCTTGCGGCGTGCCGTCTTCGACAACGCGAATGTCGGATTGCTGCAAGTTCGTCACAAACCGTCTGTTCTTGTCAACGGCCGTAAAGAGTAGATTCGTCAGATCGGTTTCGACTCTTACCACATCGTCTTCATCGTCTTGCAGGGGAGGCGGTGGTGGCGGCGTCGGTTGTGTTTGCGGAGCTTGTGATGGCACAGGAGAGGAGGAAGTAGGAGCAGGCGCAGCAGCATCGCTTACGCGGCGGGGACGGTTGGGGTTCTGCCCGGAAGTGTTGTTGCTTTGAGCGTGCGTGCCCGTCCAACTGACGACGCAGAACATCGCCGCGATTGTGAGAAACGCGGTAAGCCGCAACGCGAAACCTTTACCATTGCTCATGATTACTTCTGCCTTTTCCTAAACCTCTTGCTCAATCGTGAAATTAACCGACATCGGTTGCTCGTTGAAAGTTTTCAAATTCGCTCACCGCGCGGTGCGTTCAGCGAGCGCCGTGTAGCCGCTCTTAGCGCGCACCTTCATGCCGTCGCGCTTGTTCGTTAAGCGAACTTCGATGCGGCGAAACTGTCCATTATAAACGTCGTTCGTTGAGCGATAAGTGACGACATATTGTGCGCGCAGCTCTTTGGCGATCCGTGTAAAGGAACGCTCCAGCGCGAGTATGTCGCCGGTGAAAAAAGCGCGACCGCCTGTCTCTTCGCAGAGCCGCTCAAGTTCTTTGTCGCCGCGATCCGCCACCTGTCCCATTTCCGTGCCGCCGATGGTGCCCGAAAACGCTCCCTTCGTCGAGATCGCGAAAATAACGGTTTCGGTGCGTTGCGCGATGTCAATCGCATCGGTCAGCAACGCGTGGCTGCCCGCGTCGTCGCCGTCTGTGATCAGCACGATCACGCGCTGACCGGGGGCGCTGCGCATCTTTTCGTCGCAGAAATTGTAAACGGCGTCAAAGAGCGAAGTTCTGTTGCCGGGTTTCTTAGTGCCTTCGACGGCGCGTTGAAGTAAGTCCATCCGGTCAGTGAAATCTTGGCGTAGGTTGACTTCATCATCGAATGTAACGAACGCAACGCGGTCTTTGCGCGGGCGGGCGACGGTGTAAATGAAATTCATCGCCGCCTCGCGCTCAAACTTTAATTTACCGGCCGTGGAGGCCGAAGTGTCCATCAACACGCCGACGTAAAAAGGCTGACGCGCGCTTTCATCTGCCGCAAAACTCTCAATCGTCTGCAATTGTTTGTCTTCGTAAATCTGAAAATCGCCTGCCGCGAGTCCGGTCACAAGTTCGTTCTTCTTATTTAGAACCGTGATTGGAAGGCGCACGCGGCGCGTGGCGATAGGAATAACATCGCCTTGATCATCCGGCGGTGGAGTCGGGCTGGTGTTCGGGCGTTGTTGCTGCTGTCCGCGTCCCTGATTGCTGCGTTGCGCGCTCGTAACGAATCCGCCGATGGCGAGCGTTGCGATGAACAAAAGGGAAATAACAGTGCTTCTCATGAGTTATTTAAATTATTGCCTTAGTGACGGAAAAACGTCTTGAACAACCAAGAACCGTTCGCGGTTTCGATGCCTTTAGCGCGAAGTTACGTTGCCCTCGCGTGAATCGCACGCAAAAGCGCCATTCATAGCGCGAAGAGAGCAGGATAAATTGTAGCAGCCTCGTCAAAGCTTTGCATTGTTTCGATATTAATCAAGCAGTTGGAGGAAATTTATTAGTTCGGCGGGAAGCGGAGCGGTGAAAGCGAGTTGCTCATTCGTGCGCGGATGACTGAAGCCGAGATGTTCGGCGTGAAGGAATTGACGGTTAAGCGCAGCGACGGCTCTGCGCAAATTTGCATCCGGCAGATTACCGTCGCGCCCCGCGCCATAAACTTCGTCGCCAACAACGGGATGTTTCAGCCACGCGAGATGCACTCTAATCTGGTGTGTGCGTCCGGTTTTAATTTCCACGTCCAACAAAGAAAACCGATTGTAGCGCGCGCGCACGCGGTAAAGCGAAAGCGCGTGGCGTCCGCCGTTTCCCTCGCGCCGAACGGCCATGCGCGTGCGATGGCGCGCGTCGCGCCCGATGGGTTGATCGATGCGACCCGCTTCCTCTTTGACGCGGCCGTGAACGAGCGCAACGTAAGATTTGAAAACGCGCCGCGCTGCAAATTCCTCCGCCAGCTTTTCATGCGCCGCCGAAGTTTTCGCCACCACCATTAAGCCCGACGTGTTGCGGTCAAGGCGATGCACGATGCCGGGACGATGCAGTCCACTGCGCGGCGAAAGATTTTGAAAGTGAAACGCAAGAGCGTTAGCGAGTGTGCCCGAAGCGACGCCCGCACCCGGATGAACAACGAGGTTTGCAGGTTTGTTGACGACAGCCAGATCGTCGTCTTCATAAACGATCTCGATAGGAATATTTTCAGGCGTGATGTCAGTGAGCGGCGGCGGCGCTTCCGCGTATTCTACTTCGACGATTTCACCAGCGCGGAGTTTGTGCGCTGGCTTCGCAATTAAGTTTCCGACGAGCACATCGCCCGCTTGGATGAAACGCTTAATGCGCGCACGGCTCGCGCCCGCAATGCGCGACGCAAGAAAAGCATCGAGGCGCACGCCTGCGTCCAGTTCTGAAACTTGAAACGCAAAGTTCGATGCAACCGTATCTTCTTCAACGCCCGTTGCTTCCCCATCGAACGTTTCATCATTAAAAGTCATTAAGCTTGGTGAAGAGGTTGGGCGGTGCGTGGCTTTCCTTCATCGTTCAGAAGACGCGCGCGCCGCCAGCGGAGAATGAGAAGAGCGAGCGCAAACACGCCGACGAGAAGGCTGATCATCTGCGACGTGGAGAGATGTGTGATCGTTGTCAGTCCCGCGATGTCGCCGCGCGGATCGTCACGGAAAAATTCGATGGTAAAGCGAGTCAGCGCATAAAGCACACCGTAGGTGAGTATCACTTGACCGCTAAAAATTTTGCGGCGGTGCAGCCACAGAAGAAAAAAGAAGATAAGAAGCGCGGCAAACGATTCATAGAGTTGCGTCGGATGAAGATGCACGCCTAAGGGCACGCCCGTCACTTCATGACCGAGTTCGGTAAACTCGACGCCCCAAGGCAGATTCGTCGGCTTGCCCCAGCA
>JACDAW010000061.1 GCA_013695245.1 Pyrinomonadaceae bacterium
GAATGTAGGTGGGGCCGCCAGGCGGCGTAAACATCTCGCGCTGCATCACGGCTTCGATCTCGCGCGCGATGCGCACAAAGAATTCTTCCCAGACGCGACGCGGTTGCGCGTTTTCGTCCACTTGAGCGAGCGGATCATCCATCCCCTCGCCATCAATCCATTTCCGAACGGCATCAATAATCCCCACGATTCTTCTTCACCTCTCACGTAAGAGCGGTTTGTTATTGCTCGTCTTCGACATCCAACCGGCGTCGGCCGGTTTTGCATCTTTCGGGACAGCATGTTGCTCGACCGTCACCTCAACCCAATTGTCCTGCGCGTTTTTCACGCGAACGATTGATCCTGCTTTAACAACTCCGAGCCAGTCGTTGCTACGAGCGGGGCCGTTTCGCAAGTTTACATCGGTTGTGGTTTCAAATTCACGCCCGACGAACGGATCGCGCAAACGACTGACGTAATTATGCAACGCATAAAGCATCGCTGCAAAGGACAGAATGAGAAGCAGCGAAACTAAAAGGCGCGTCATTCGTCCGGCGAGCACCGGCTTAGCGCTGCTTTTAGGTTGTTCGCGCTTGACTTGCTTCTCAACGGAGCGCTGCGGCGAAGGTGCGATTACAGCCGGAGAATTTTTGAGCGGCTCCACGATAACATTTGGCGTCGCTTCAAGTTTATCTGCGACGGGCACGACGATGCGCGCATGAACACGTCGTTGATGAGGAACAAAGTCAACTTGCTCCGGTTTAGGCTGGACAGGAACGTTCGGCAACGCCTGCGGAACGAGAGGCGCGGTGACGGGCGCTTGGCTGTTAGGCTTTGTTGTTAATGCCGAATCAATACCCGCTCCATCTCCATTGCCCCGCGCCTGAGCCGAGACGTAAATCTCATGAGCATCGCGCATACCTTTCCAGAAATCGCCCACCGTCTGGTAACGCTCGATTGCTTTGGTTTGTGTCGCGCGGTTGAGAACGGCGAGCACGTCCTGCGCCCATGGCTGTTGATTCGCGGGCAGTGGCAATTCCGTGATCGGACGTTTAGAAAAGCGGCGCGGCGAATCGCCGGTCAAAAGCATGAAGACTGTTTTGGCGAGAGAATAAATGTCGGCGGCGGGCGTAAGTTGAATTAAAGCGGCTTCACCCGCGAGCGCGCCCGTCAGCGGCCCCGTCTGCGAGAGGGGATGATGTTCGGGCGCAGCGTAGATGTCCGTGCCGACGCGCGTGATGACTCCTTCGGCCGCTTCGATGAGTTTTATTTTCGCCACGCCGAAATCGGCGATCTTGAGGATTCGTTTGTCGGTTGATAGCAACAAATTCTGCGGCTTGATGTCGCGGTGAATCACGCCGGAGGCGTGCGCGTGCGCGAGTCCGGCGCAAACTTGTTCGAGATAGAAAATCGCCCGTTCAAAAGTTAAAGGATTGTGGCGGCATAACGCGCTCATGTCGCCGCCGGGCATGTATTCGAGCACAAGATAGTGAAAGGCGCGCCCCGTCAGGTCAAGCGCAGTGCCGTGACCGAGACGGCTGATAATGTGTGGGTGGCGCACGCGGTCGAGCGCGAGGGCTTCGTTGCGAAAGTTTTCAATCAGCGTGTTTTCTAATTCAACATCGGGCGTGCCTTGAAGCGATGTGTTAAGAGCTTTAATAACGACGAGGGAAGCGTCGCTTCCGCCCGTTGACGTATCACGCGCCATGTAGATTTCGGAATAGCTGCCGCGTCCCAGACAGTCGAGAATGTCATAGCGTCCGTCGAGCCTGCATTGTTGCAGTTTGAGTTCACTCATCTTGTTGAGAACGCTTCCGGGCGCGCGTCCCTGCTTTGGGTCTTCGCGCGGCTGTAATCAATTCTGCATCGTTGTGGTTGCAGCGGGCGGAGAATTCTGGGGAACGCTTTGCTCATGCTGCACAAGTTCTTCAAGAGCCTTAGATGCGTTTTGGAGGACTGACGGTTCGTTTGAACTCAAATCTCTTTCAACGCTTGCGATCAATTCGCTGTTGGGGTTGGGATTCGCGCCCGGAGCTTTCCGCTCCTTAACGAGATTTAGGGATTGCCTAAACATCGAACGCGCTTCCGGCATTTGTCCGTCGTTCATCAGCGCGCGCCCGTAGAGGTAGAGGAATTGCGGATCGGTCGAGCTTTGCGGACGCTCGTTTTTTTCAGTCTTCATGCGCTCGATGGCTTCGCGCGGTGAACTATCAACTTCACGTAGCCGTTCCTGAAAAGCGCTTCTCGGAGTTTCAGTCGGGAGCGGGGGAGGAATTGAGGGAGACGGAAGCACGTCGTCGTTATTTAATGCGACTGTTTGTCGTCGCTCGTATTGCCTTCCGGCGTAGAAGGCAAGGACGGAGGCGGCGCTGAGAAGTAGCAGAACGCCGAGCAACTTCGCCAGCGTGCTTGCAAAACTTTTCCTATGAACCTTACTCGTTTGCGGCATCACTACTTGATCGCCCGGCAAATCAATTTTGAGCGACGCGGCTGACACAACTGCTCCGTTCGTCGGAATGGAGTTGCTCGGAGGCGGCGTCGCAGCGTGCTGTCTCGGAACATCGCCGGACATGGTGGCCGCGAGCGACGCGGGCGGAGATGAGAGCGTGCGCTCGTCGTCCAAACTGATTGTGTTTGCAGAAGAGGTTGGCGCGCCAAGACGAATGATCACGGCCGTTAAATTGTCTTCCGCGCCGCGTTCATAACAACGTCTTTTGAGTTCGTCGCAAATTGGTTGCAGCTCACCACCGCGCTGCGCATCAAGCAGAAGCGTGCGTAATTCTTCGTCGGGAACGTGGCGTGTGATACCATCGGAGCAGAGCAGGAAAACAGTTCCGTCTTCAACATCAATCGTTTTCATATCAGCTTCAACGCCGGGTTCGGCTCCGAGCGCGCGGCTGATGATGTTGCGATTCGGGTGATTGATCGCTTGCTCTTCGGTCATCCGCCCGGCGCGCACCTCTTCTTCAACCACCGAGTGATCGTCCGTCTCGCGGTGAATTTTACCGTCAACGTCAAGACGATAAAGGCGCGAATCGCCGACGTGTCCGATAGTGGCGCGGTAAGAATCAAGGTGCAACCCAACAAAAGTGGTCGCCATCATCGAAAGCTTCGCGTGCTCGCGCGACATCTGGTGAATCGAAGCATTGGCGCGCTGAATAGCGATCTCCATCAAGTCTTCGACATCCTCGCCGTCCTTGTGATGACGGAAAGCTTCGTCTAAAACTTCGACGGCCGTGCGCGATGCGACTTCGCCGGATTCCGCACCGCCGACGCCATCGGCGACCGCGAAAATGCACCGCCCCGAATCGGCGAGAAAAGAATCTTCATTAACCGGACGCTTCTCGCTCAAACCGCGATCCGTGATCGACGCTACTTCGACGTTAAACTGCTTGGATTCGTTCTTCATTGAACCGCCTCCAATACCGGCACTTGATATTCTTCCTCTCTGCTTTTGCTGGGACGTGCGGCGGGCGCGGCTTGCGCATCGCGCGCGTTGCGGTGCGAAAAGGCGAGCAGCATTCCGAGCATTACAAAGCTTGTGATCAAACTAAATCCGCCGTGACTGACGAACGGCAAGGTGATCCCTGTCATCGGCAACGCGCGAGTCGTGCCGCCGATATTGACTAAAGCTTGAAAACCGACAAACGCCGTCAATCCCGCCGAGCAAAGCTTGGTGAACATATCGCGCGCGTCTAATGCCGTGCGGACGCCCGCGAAAACAAAGACGAGCATGGCGAGCATCACGACCGCGCCGCCCGCCAAACCAAACTCTTCGGCAATCGCCGCGTAGATGTAATCGGAATCGGCGACCGGAATAAGCTCGGCAAAGCCTAAACCTAAACCGCGTCCCGTCGCGCCGCCCGCGGCCATGCCGAACGTCGCCTGCGCGGGCTGAAATGCCACGCGGTCAAACCATACGTCAACGTTTACGGTGCGCTGCATCGCCGGACTCTCTTCGGCGAGTTGGCGCATCTTAGCGTCGCGCTGAAGGGCGTCATTATAATCTTTCTTCCACCACTCAACTTGCGGCGAGGGCGGGTCAAAACCATCGAGCCAGAGGTGAAAGCGTTGTTGGATGCGAGAGGGAAGCGCCGCTTGAATTGGGCGCGCAATGGTCGGCAGGAAAGGAACTTTCTCTTGCACGTCCTGCGGCAGCGCGCCGACGACGAGGATCGAGCCGACGAGAAAGATCGAGCCGACGAACAGCAGCAACTGCGGCCAACGCCTCACGGCGACAAGGTAAAGCGTTGCATACGCGCCCATGAAGACGAGCATCTGCCCGAAATCTTTAAGAGCGAAGAAGGGGAGAAACGGAAACATCGCCATTGCGATCAAGGGCAACACGTTTTTCGCGCGCGGCACACCCCAATAAGTCTGCGCGAGATCACGGTAATGTTGTGTCAGGATTCCGGCGAAGCCAAGCAGGAACGGAATCTTTGAAGGCTCCCACGGCGTCATGTTGCCGAGCGCTTTGCCCGCGCTTGATGTTGCAACGGCGGCCGCCAGCGGGATGAGCGTCAACGCGACGATCAGGAAGCTGTGACGCTGCACCCACAACAGGAAATCATCGCGCGAGCAAAGATAAAAAGCGACGGCCATCGCAAAGAAAGCGAAAAGCGGAATCCACGTATAGCTGGCCGTCAGCGCATCTCTGACCGTGTAAGTTGATTCTTTCGGTTGCTCAAGATTGGTGTTCGCGCCTGATTCATCAGTAAGTCCCATCAAACGCTTTTTCTCTTTGTCGTAATACTGATTGATGTAACGCTGGCGCAAGGTCTGCGTTTTCTCGGCGCGCGCCTGCGCCTTGTTGCGGGCGTTATATTCCGGGTCGTTGTAGAGGCGATACTGCACGAGCATCCCGACGGAGAAGAGAAGGATCGCCGCAGTGTAAAGCGTCCAATTGCCCGCAAACTTCATGCGGCGCGAGAGCCAGAAGACGAGAAAGATAATCGGAACATAAAGCAATAGATCGCGCGCCGCGCCGACGATTGACGGCTCATAACCGCGAATCAAAGCGGCGCGATAGACGCCGTAGTAACCTACGATCTCGAAAACGACGATCAGAAACAAAGCGAAAAGATGTGATGACGCCCGATTCTTCATAAATTGTCGGATAGCATTCTTAACTCATTAAATAAATTGTAACGATGCGGCAAACGATTAATTCATAAAATTTCAACGTTGCGCTGTTTGTCGCGGACGGTTCGCTCGATTCGGTTGTTGAGGCTGCCCGTTATTCTGCGGCCGATTGTTTTGTTGAGGCGCGCTGCCGAGCAAGCCGAGTTCTTGCGCCTTAAGAACAAGCGCGGCGGCGACGGGCGCAGCAGCCTTCGATCCGTAACCTCCGCCTTCGATGATCACGGCCATCGCAAGCTGCGGATTATCAAGCGGCGCGATGCACAGAAACCAACTGTCAATGCGCGGTTCGGGGGAGATTACGATCTGCTCGTATTGGCGGATCACGTTGCCGCGTCTATCTTTCTCCTGACGCAGCACGGTCTTAATTTCGCCCGTCTTCGGATCGTAAACGGGAACATCCTTTTGCGCCGTGCCGGTCTTGCCGCCCGTGATAATTCCGGCGGCGTGAACGGGACCGAAAACTCCGCGCGCCGTGCCCGACGGGCCGCCTGTTACCAAGCCCATGATGCGCCGAAGCTCGGCCGCCTGCTGCTGACTAAGCACTTGATTGAAAACTTGCGGTTGCAGATTGTATTCGAGCTTCGGCTTCATCAAACGTCCCTGAAGGTTGGCGATGGCTGAGGCGTCGAGCGCCATTTGAAACGGCGTCTGTTGTCCCGCGTAGCCTTGCCCGTAACCTTCGAGCGCGAGATCGAACGGCTTGATCTTCGGAAACAAAACCATCGTTGATTCGCGTGGTGCGAGAGCGCGTGCAACGGCGCGGCTACTCGCGTTCCAGATGTCCGGGCGTTTGCGCCCGCGCACGGCTTCTTCCGGTTGATCATACGCGCCGATACCTAAAAGCTCTGCCGCATGTTTCATTCGATCCGCACCGAGACGCACGGCCA
>JACDAW010000113.1 GCA_013695245.1 Pyrinomonadaceae bacterium
CAATCAGTGGAACAATCATTGACGATCACGAGTTCTTTCGGAACAGGCAATTCTAACTTGTCAATGATGGAAAGGAATTGCTCCAGATGCTCTGCTTCGTTATAGACAGGAATGATTAAGCTCACCATTTGATTCGTCAAGTAAATATCAACCTCGATTGTGATGCGCGTGCTGGTGAGATGATGCGGCGAAAACTACCAGCACTAGCATGATTCTCTAAGGAGTTTGATGGTAAGAAGCGCAACCGGCTTATGATGCTTTTACAGACATTGGCAACGACCAATCCACACCCCAATGTATGCCGTGATCGAAATCGGAGTCTTTGTAAATTTTGAGCTTGTTAAGCTTCGCCCTGTGGAACTCTTCCATTAAAGATGATTCAGAGAACAGCCGCATTTCGAGAGTTAACCCATCACCACCGTGAAATACAAGATTCTCGAAGACCTGTGAAACTCCGCCTTTCGTGGTGTTCTTCAAAATATGCCGTTCGTCCGTTTCGATTATTTGATAGTCATGTGATTCGGGGAAGTGTTCGACCGTCCCCTTTTCTTTTGAGTAAGGAACTGTAAAGATCAACACTCCATCCGGCTTTAGCAGCTTACGGACGTTTTCAAACGCAACTGAGACGGGAGGGCAAACATGCTCAAAAACATCTGATGAGATAACAAAATCAAATCTGCCTTCAAGCGCAGGATCGATGTGGGTGATGTTTAACTTCGGTTCCTGATGGTAAAAAGTATTTTTGTAATTGAATTTGCGCGCCAACATTAGAGCGTAGCCGTCCCAATCACTCATGCCGATGCCGGTAATGTCAGTCCTTACGGGAAAATCCGGCAAGATTAAGCTTTCGCCGAACAGTTCGGTCGAGAGGATGTGGATGATCGCCCGCGTCCTCATTGTCGATCCACAACTTTTACAGAAAGCGGTCTCCCGGCCAAGTTCTGCCACCTTCACTAAACAAGCCTGTCCACAAATATTACAGCGAAAAGATAAGCAACCGGGTTCAAATGCAATGAATGTCTCTTTGTTGCGTGAACGTTGGTAATCTATATTCAGTCTCCCTATTTTCATACGTTCTTCGCTCTGGCCATACAAACGTTACTTAATAATTCGCAGCCTTAATTTCTTTTGTTAATAACAGCGTAAGCCTGTATCAGAAAACCGATTTTAAGTAATGAGTGCTTCTTCTGGCATAGGTTGGATCGCTTCTCTATTTGCGCAAAACTGCGTCGTCCAGTTCAGCCACGGCCTGACGACGCCTGAGATCGCGCCTCTGCGGTCGCCGCGCGCCGAGTCGCCTCCCTCGCGGCTTTCGCTCATCTGAAAAGCCACGGCGTTGCGCGCATAGATGTGCATAATAGTTTCGGGAATATGCGCGGCGACGGCCGCGTTAGCGATCAGATTGCCTTCCGCGAGACAGTTGGCGGGAATCCACGTGATGCTCGTGTAACAACCCGTCGGGCGCGGTCGCCTGCGCCATTCCTCGCCGACATCGTAAGAGGAGAAAAGATGTACGCCTTCTTCGTTAAACAAATCAATGCCCGGTGATAAGACGTGTCCCGGCTCAAGCACTTCGTAAGTCATCTCGATCCCGACGGGGAAGCGCACGTCAATCGCCGCCGTCGTTCGTCCTTGCCCATCGCACACGCGCACGCGGCGCAGGCGAACGATTTCATCGCCGGGAGCCTCGCTTACATTCGCCCATTCGCGCTCGGCCGTCGCGTTCCAACTGGCGCCCAAATAATCGTTGACAACCTTTTGCGCCTCGCCATCCTGCACGATGCGCCCGCGCTCCAAGAGAATAACTCGTTCGCACAGGCGCGTGACGGCCGACATCGCGTGTGACACAAAGAGTATCGTTCGCCCCTCTTGCCGTATCTCGTGCATCTTCTCGATGCACTTTTGCTGAAAACCCACATCGCCGACAGCCAGCACTTCGTCCATAATCAGAATCTCGGCGTCCAAGTGGACGGCGACGGCGAAAGCGAGGCGCAAGTACATGCCGCTCGAATAATACTTGACCGGCGTGTCAATAAACTTTTCGATCTCGGAGAATGCGACGATCTCATCGAAGCGGCGCTCAAGTTCAAATCGCTTGATGCCTAAGATCGCGCCGTTTAAGAAAACGTTTTCTCTTCCCGTCAAATCAGGGTGAAAGCCGGTGCCGACTTCGAGCAGGCTGCCAACGCGCCCGTAGAGTTCAAAGCCGCCAGTGGTCGGTTCGGTGATGCGTGATAGGATTTTGAGCAGCGTTGATTTGCCCGCGCCGTTGTGACCGATGAGTCCGAGCGTCTCGCCCGGCCGAACGTCGAAGTTAATGTCCCGAAGCGCCCACAGCATTTCGCCCGGCGGACGGCTGCCTCCCCGTAGTCGCTTGAACGGCGCAAGCAGCGCTCCGCCGATTAGTTCGCGGAAGCTTCCGTAAGAGGCGAGCAGTCCGCCGATCTGGTATTGCTTGCCGAGATTCTCAATCTTAATGATCGGTTTCATATTCTTAGTTGAATCATCGGTTAAGACTGCTAAATGAAGTCCACAACGATCCGCTCTATGCGTTTGAAGACGTAAGTTGAGCCGACGAGTAAAAGAGCAGTCAGAGCGACGGAGATCGCAATCGTCTTTAGATCAACTCCTCGTCCATACAGCGCGGCGCGAAAACCTTCGACGATTCCGGTCATCGGATTCAGCGCCAGCGCCCACCGAAATCGAGCGGGCACCACGCTTGCCGGATAGATGATCGGCGTCATAAACATCCATGTTTGAAGAATGAAAGGCAAGGCGTGGCGGATGTCGCGGTATTTAACGTTTAGAGCCGACACGCATATTCCCAGCCCAAGCGCGAGCAACGTCATCAAAACTATAAAAAGCGGCAGCAAGAGGATGTTCAACGTCAGCGACACCCCGTAGTAGATGGCTAGCCCGAGAAGAATGACGGACGCGATCAGTAAATCCATCAACCCGGCGGCGACGGCCGCGGCCGGAATCATGATGCGCGGAAAATAGACCTTCGAG
>JACDAW010000129.1 GCA_013695245.1 Pyrinomonadaceae bacterium
GTCTGCATCACTACTTCCGACGCGGTGCGCTATCGCACCGTGACGCGCAAACGCCTTCTGCAATTCTCGCCCGAAGAACAACGCGCACGCTTGCGCGAGTTGTATGCCGACAATCTCAGTCGCTTCAACCGCGCCATTGATTTCTGCCACGAGCGCAGTATCAAACTCTACCGCCTTACTTCGGCTCTCTTTCCTTTCGCCGACGACGAGGCGGGCGCGCCACTGCTCGACGAGATGGCGGAAGAGATGAGACGCGCGGGCGAGCGCGCCATCGTTTCGGGCTTGCGCGTCGTGTTGCACCCGGATCAATTCTGTGTCCTCAGTTCCGATTCGCCACACGTGATTGCAAACAGCATCAAAATTTTAGCGACGCACGCGCGTATCTTTGATCTCTTCGGACTGCCGCGCTCGCAGTGGGCGACGATGAACATTCACGGTGGAAAATCTGATCGCACGGAGCGTCTGGTGAACGTCGTCCGCAATCTGCCGGATAACATTCGCCTGCGTCTCGCTTTAGAAAACGACGAACACGCTTACAGCTCCGCGCAAATTCTTGAAGCCGCGACGCGCGCCGGAGTGCCGTTCGTCTTCGACGCTCATCATCATGTCTGCCGCGAATGTCAAAGCAGTTATAACGATCCGTCGATCTTCGAGATGACGGCCGCCGCGCGTGAGACGTGGACGGAACCCAGTTGGCAACTCGTCCATATCTCGAACGGGCGCGAGTATTTCAACGACGCGCGACACAACGACATTATCACGGCGATGCCCGATGCTTACCGCGAAGTTCCTTGGATCGAAGTTGAGGCGAAAAAGAAAGAGCTTGCCATTGATCTGCTGCGGCGCGAATGGCCGGACGGTTCAATCACGGCCGAAAGCTTTAATCCGATCTTTTGCGACGCGGAGGGAAACGCAGTTGTCACTAACACGGAAGCCGCCGGAGGTTCGGACACGAAAATCGAAAGCGGCGTGGCGGTTGAAGCGTGAGGAATGGTTTTACGAAGCGCTTTTCTAATATTTTAAGCAACAAATTCCATAATTCACTTTACAAAGTTTTTGCTACATTCAAGTAGCAGCAAACTTTCATCTACGATGATTAGCTGGCGCGCGTTGTGAACAAACTGAGTTTGATTGTTGCGGCGCTGTCGCGCGACAAAGTCAGGTGGGCGTCCGGTCAACTCTACTACTTGCTCGTGCTCGCGCCGCTCGTGCTAGGGTTAAGCTATCTAACGGCAAGCAGAGTTGCAAGCAACGCTCCCATCGCCGCAAAGCCGTCATCCCTTCTCGCGCTCACGCTAACTGCCCTTGTTGAAAGCTGCCTCATCCTGTCCGGCGTGTCGCGCTCGGCAACTGAAATTTACAACGTCCGTCTTGCGGAGAACTATTTCAATTCGCTGCCCGTCAACTTGGGCACACATCTGTTTACAGCTTTTATCAAAAGGCTCGCCCGCGTTGCGCTTGTGCTCGGCTTCGTGTTCCTCGCCCTTCGCTCGTTGGTGACAAGCGCGGCAGATTTAAATTTGATTTTTCTCTTCTGGCTTGCGCTGCTGATTTTTCTTACGGCATCAGCTCAAATGTTCGCCGCTCTGTGTTGGGTTCACAGCCATCGCACGCAAAGCAAGCTCGCGCTGCTGTTAGGAGCCGTCATGCTGCTTATGCCTGCCGCCGCGCTCGGCGGCGCGCTGATGCTTAATCTAGTTAGCTTCCCTTTTTCCTTTCCGCACGGGCAACTCTATTTATTGGCGGGCGCTGCGACAGAATTCTTCGCGTTGCTCTTCATCACCAGCGTTTTACACTCGCGTTGGCGCATCTTCGATCTTGAACACGCCGCGATGCTTCAATCTTCGCGCATCGCAAACTTTGCTTCGCTCGCCACGAAACGCTTGTGGGGCGGCAGCGTGCGAACGCAACTCGCACGCGATCTCCAACTCACCTTACGCTTCTTCTCCGCCAGAGTTTACCTCGCGCTGTGGCTCGCCGCGCTGTGGGCGATTTCGCTTTTCGTTTTGCTTGTGACAACCGATCTGCTTCCCCGCGCAGGCGTCGCGCGTTCGATTTTTGAATTAACGTGGTCACCATCAATCGTCGCTACGAAAGTTGTCGCCGTGCTCACCACCGCAACGCTCGCCGCGCTGCTTCCCTTGCTCGTCGCCTACGAACTTCCGTATCTCTGGTTAGAGCGCGCCGTCGGTGTCACAGGCAAGCAATTATGGCAAGCTAAGTGTTGGTATGCGCGTATCGTGAGTTTACCCGCGCCGCTCATCGCGTGGGCAGCGGGCGCAAGCACGAATGCTTTGCCCGCCAATTACATCGTCCCCGCGCTTCTTGAATGTTTATGGTTGTGGTGGCTCGTGAGCACGCTCATTGGCGCGCTCGCCTTCGAGATGCCGACGAAGCCCGGACTCGCGCTCGTCGTGATGTTGACGTTTGCAGTCGCGGTAGGTCTATTCGTATCTCTGCTATGGCCTGTCGGGTTGCTGCTCTACGTTTTCGGCATCAGCCAGATCGCCGGACGGGGCGAGGCGCGTGCTAAATACTTTCTTTTGACGGGGGAAGATTGAGCGAGAATTCAATCGAGATCGTAGAAGCCACGAAGCTTTACGGCAAACTTGTGGCGGTTGACGCAGTGAGCTTGCAAATCAAGCGCGGCGAAGTCTATGCGCTCGTCGGGGCAAACGGCGCGGGCAAGTCGTCCTTGATGCGCGCCATCGTCGGACTCGCGCAGCTTGATGCGGGACGCATCTCCATCTGCGGTCATGATACGAAGAAGAATCTCCTGCGTGCTAAACGACACACGGGCTATCTGCCCGAAGAATTGTTGTTTTACGAACGACTCACGGGCAAAGAGTATCTGCGCCTCGTCGCCGGACTGAAAGAGGCTGACACGATGCAAGTTGAAGATGAGATTGAGTTTTACGAACTGAAGACGGTTGAAGATAAATGGATCGGCGGCTACTCGTTGGGGATGCGCAAGAAACTCGGACTCGCGGCGGCGATGACGGGGCGTCCGCAAGTGTTGGTTTTAGACGAACCGCTCAATGGGCTTGACGTAGAGATGATGCGCAAACTGCGTGGGCGCATCAAGCGAGAGCAGGAGCGCGGATGCACGCTTCTCGTATCATCGCACGTGATGGATTTCGTTGAGCGCACGTCGAACCGCGTCGGTATTATGCGCGCCGGACGCTTGGTGGCGGAAGGCACACCTGAAGAATTACGAAACCAAGCGGGTTTGAGCGACGCTCCATTTGAAGATGTATTCTTTGGCTTGGCAAGCGGTAAAGAATTTAGTTTGAAGTCGGATAAATGAGTTGCAACAGAAAAACGATCACGCCCGTGACAGAGACATAAAGCCAGACGGGTGCGGTAAAACGCGCCACTCTCCGGTGTGAATTGAATCGTTCCGTTAGCGAAAAGAAAACGGTGACGAGAACCATCGGAAGCGCAATGATCGAAAGAAATACGTGGCTGATCAGGATGGAGAAATAGACTAACCTAATGAGTCCCGTGCCGAGAAAGTGTGTGTCGCCGCGAAGCGAATAGTTGAGCACATAGCTAACGAGAAAAAGACTTGAAAAGATTAGCGCGGCGAACATAAAGCGACGATGAATTTGCTGATTCCCTTTGCGAATATAGAACAGCCCCAAACAAATAGAGATCGCGCTCAAGCTATTGAGCACGGCGTTGAGCGCGGGTAAGAATGTAAAAGTCTGCGCGTAACCTTGCGTGGTCGGCTTCACGTAGATCAGCCACATCAAAAACATGCTGGCGGCGACGCTCAAGCCGATGATGCCGCCAACGCCCGCGCGCGTGCTAACGTAATTTGATTGCATAGTTGCCATTTTAACAAACCGCAGCAGCTATCGCTAAACGCAACCCGATCAATCAACTCACCGCAAGCAATTGTCAGACTGCAAATTTCTTTTGATCAAGATTTCGACGCTTCGAGGAGCGCTTCCAAAACGCGGGGAGCGGCGCGTCCGTCCCACAAAGGAATCTGCGGGCGCGGCGCGGAAGCGGTTGAATGTTCGAGCGCAGCGAACGCTTCGCGCGTGATCGCTTCCGCGTCTGTGCCAACGAGTTTGTTCGTTCCCATTTCAATTGTGATGGGTCGCTCCGTGTTCTCGCGCAGAGTCAGACACGGAATGCCGAGCCATGTCGTCTCTTCTTGGATGCCGCCTGAATCGGTGAGCACCAAGCGCGCTCCGCTATAAAGCCGCAGGAAATCAAGGTAGCCGAGCGGTTCAATAAGCTTGATTTGCGAACGTGCGGTTGTTTGATCCGCGTTCTGAATTTCACTCGCCCGAAATTGTTCGAGCGAAGCGCGCGTGCGCGGATGCACGGGGAAGATAACGGGCAGGCGACCCGCGATACGATCCAACGCGGAGAAAATGCGCTTGAGCACCACCTCGTCATCAACATTCGACGGGCGATGTAGCGTTACAACAGCATAATCTGCGGCTGCTACTTTGAAACGGTTGCGCACGTCAGAGTTTACAGCGCGTTCAAGGTTGGCACGGAGCGAATCAATCATCACGTTGCCGACACAACGAATGCGTTCTGCCGGAATCCCTTCGCGTCGTAAATTCTCGTCGGCGTCACGCGAGGGCGTAAGCAGCAGATCGGAGATTTGATCGGTCAACACGCGGTTCACTTCTTCCGGCATCGTGCGGTCGCGGCTGCGAAGTCCCGCTTCCACATGCGCCACTCTCACGCCGAGTTTTGCGCACACGAGCGCGCACGCGAGAGTTGAATTAACGTCTCCGACGACAATAACCCAGTCAGGCTTTTCCGCAAGCAGGATTGGCTCGAAGCGTTGCATCACGAGCGCAGTCTGCGCGGCGTGGCTGCCTGAGCCAACCTCAAGGTGAATATCGGGAGCGGGGAGTTGGAGATCGCGGAAGAAAGTATCGGACATCGCCGCATCGTAGTGCTGTCCGGTGTGAACGACGAGCGGCGCAAACTCGTCCGCGCGTCGTCGCATCGCCTCGACGATAGGCGCAACCTTCATAAAGTTTGGACGCGCGCCGACGACATTGATTATTTTGAGCATGAGAAAAGCGCTCAGCCGCGAGCTTTCAGCCTGTTCTCAATCTGGGCTGCTAAAAGGTCGCGGCTGATGACAGCCCTTAGACTATAAACGGATGATGCGCGCGCAACTCGTTTCGCGCATCTGTTTGTTCAAACTGTTGCGTGTGTCAACAACGAGCGGCGCGAGTTTGCAGACGCGCGCGTAATCCACTTCGCTGTGGTCGGTGACGATGCAAACACAGTCCGCCGTGCGTAAACATTCCTCCGTCAGTTCGACGGACTTGAGCGGCGCGCCACTTCCTATCGTATGCGCGTCGTCGAAACTCACTTCCGGGATGAACGAATCATGGTAGGAAACATCCGCGCCTTTCGCCCGCAGCCGGTCAATGATAGAGAGCGCCGGGCTTTCGCGCACATCCGCAATGTCTTTCTTATAAGCCACGCCCAAGAGCAATACGCGCGCGCCCTTGAGAGCTTTACTGTCGTCGTTGAGTCCATCGCTGATCAACTGTACGACGTGTTCCGGCATCCGCGAGTTGACTTCTTCGGCAAGGCCGATGAAGCGCGAATCGAAACCGTGCTGCCGCGCTTTCCACGAAAGATAATGCGGATCAAGCGGGATGCAGTGGCCGCCGATGCCGGGGCCCGGATAAAACGGCATGAAACCGAACGGCTTCGTCGCCG
>JACDAW010000142.1 GCA_013695245.1 Pyrinomonadaceae bacterium
GAGCGGGCGACATACCGTTTTGGTTTATCTTTATGGAAAGAAAATATTGATGATCAAGCGTTAGAAAGCATTGTTCGCTTTAAAAAGCTTGATGGAGATGAAGCGGTATTAGTAGAGAAAGCGAG
This sequence comes from Pyrinomonadaceae bacterium, assembly GCA_013695245.1. Classification (GTDB taxonomy): domain Bacteria; phylum Acidobacteriota; class Blastocatellia; order Pyrinomonadales; family Pyrinomonadaceae; genus JACCYN01. The sequence continues at coordinate 126 of JACDAW010000142.1, forward strand.
CCGCGATGAGCGTGCGCAAATTCTGCTTGACTTCGCGCGTTTCCCGGCAGCAAGTGTGCAGAGAAGTTGCGCTGAAGATATTCTTGTGCAGTTCGCCGATTTGCGATTTACCGAACCGGGCAATGCGCGTCGGGGGAATTTCGCGTTGGAAGTTTCAGTCGAGCCGACGAACAGATAACGCGTCGCGCGGAGTTGCCAGATAGCTTAAAGGTGAGATTGATATGCCGAATTGAAAAGGCAAATTAAAGCGAAGTGCGTGATCACGCACTTCGCTTTAAAATCATAAAGGAGCTTACAACTCAGTTTCAGGCTTTTTCTTGCGAGAGACGGCAGGCTTTTTCGCTGGCGCAGTACGTTTCGTTGAAGTTGCATTGCGCGGCGGTTTCGTTTCTTCTTTCGGCTGAGAGACGGCTTCGACTATTCCGCTAACGGCGCTCGCCGCGTCACTCATAAGCGCGCCGACGCCCGCCGCGATGTCCGCGCCAATTTCGCGCACAGGTTCGGGAACAATCGTGCGCGCCGCTTGTTCGGCCGCTGAAGCCACCGCCGCCAGAGCCGTCTCCGGCGCGCTTTCCTCTTTCGCCGCATCGGGATTTAGAAGCGCGTCCCAACGATAACGAGTCGCGTTTGCGCGCGGTTCGGCAAGGCGTTTGAAGACGAGACGAACGACCGCATCCGTCACCCAGTTGTGGTAAAACTCACCGACTGAAATTAACTCGGCATCAGGCGCGGGATTCATAAAATCAATCGCGTAGGGCACGCCCTCTTTGATCGCAAATTCGACGGTATTGATGTCATAGCCGAGCGCGCGGCAGAGCGTGTGCACGTCGTTTGTCACGCGCGCTGCAAGTTCGGGCGTTAAGTAGTTCGGGTTGTGAAGATATTGCTCGCCTGACAAATACGGCTTGCGCGGATCGTAGGGCATGATCATCACTTCTTCCTGACCGATGCAGTAGCAGCGCACGAATTGATCGAATTCGACGAACTCTTGCAAGGTCATGCAGAGCGTGCCCGTTTGATCATAAACGTGCCAGAGTTCTTCGAGCGAGTTAACGCGCGAAACGTTTTTCCAGCCGCCGCCGTCAAAGGGTTTGATGATCGCAGGCATCCCCGTGTAATCAACTATCGCCTGCCAGTCGAGAGGAAATTCGAGGTTGCGGAGCGATTCGCTGGTGACACCTTGGATATAATCTTTTTGCGGGAGCAGAACGGTTTTAGGAATCGCCACGCCGAGTTTGGTGGCGAGCGAGTAGTTAAAGAATTTGTCGTCAGCCGACCACCAGAACGGGTTGTTGATGATGATTGCGCCTTCGAGCGCGGCACGTTTCAGAAACGCGCGGTAAAAGGGAATCTCGTGCGAGATGCGATCAATAATGAGATCGTAGCGCGGCGGATCGTCGTAGCGGATGCCGCCTAATTTGACGTATTCGGCCGTTACCTCGCCCGCGCCGCGCTCATTAATACGTTGGATTAATGATTCGGGAAATGATTGTTCGCGTCCAACTAAAATGCCAACTTTTTTCACGCTTTTAATGTCCTTTCAAAAAGAGAAGCAGCGACGGACTCTAAGCCTGCAAATTTTAGCCGCTCGCCATTGTTTGCCCGTCGGATCGTTATGAAAACTAGGGACTTTAATGCGGTTTTAGAGCATTGTCAACGTCCGAACGGGCATCCGTCAGTCAGCATTTCGGCATCAATATGTATCAACAAGCATTTTAGTAGAGAAAGCTTGTGCGATCTTCGTTCGTGGTACAATAATTTAAACTAATTCGATTTTTGCGCTCAGAGCGCGAGGTCGGTTGAGGCTTCAATTAAGGAGAACCTTTTTCTGTGTTCCAACCTTTCAGAAAACTGTTTATTTTAAGTTTCGCCTGCGCTATTTTATTGCTGCCGAGCGCGGCCACAACTTTCGCACGCGATGAAAAGACTGCGACCGCCGAGCAGGTGGCGGAAACCGTCGTCTTTGTTTACGGGCGGCGCGAGTTGCTGGCGCAAATCCGGCGTAACGGCGTTGAGCGCGGGCGCATCACACGCTCGACGGAAGACGGCCGCATTGAGGAGATCGCTTTCGAGCGGCGTTTCGTGCGCGGCGAGAACAGTCTTAAAGACAAAATTCGCCTTGACCAGAAAATGCCCGCGATGGAGTATTCGCTCGTCTATAACGACGGCCGCATCTGGGGCGTGATTAACGGCTCGACATACACGCCGCGACAGGAAGCCACCGAAGAGTTTCTTCAGCGCACGCGCCACGACATTGACGCGCTGTTGCGTTATAAAGAGAATAATTCAACCCTAACCTTAGTGGGTAAAGATAAACAGAAAAACATAGACTTTTGGATTCTCGATGTGGTGGATAAGGAAAAGCAGCGCACGCGCTACTACATCAGTTCTAAAACCGGGCGCATTCTTTGGCTCGAATACGAACTTCCGGCGGGCGGCGGGCAAAACGTTAAATACAAGAAGACGTTTCACAACTACAACTACATTCAAAGCACGCTTGTGCCTTACCGCACGGTACTCTACGCTAACGATAAGCAGGTGGAAGAAGCGCGTCTCTCAAACGCCGTTTATGGCATCAAGATGGATGATTCGCTTTTCCAGAATGAAGGTTCGTAGAAATACCTTTAACTCGTAAAACTTTGCCGCATGAATAAAGGTTCGCGTTCGGATTATCTTCCCTCGTCGAAGGTTTTTAATGCGGCGGGCGAAAATCTTTTCGGAACTAAAACGAATTTCAAGCGTGTATTCGCGTCGGCGGGGCGAAACTTAAAACCACTGCCCCAGGCTTTAAATCAAAAATGTAAAGTGCGACGCTTTCCCTTCTGGCGCACATGAGCACGTTAACGAACGATCTGTTGCTAACCGTTCCGGCAACTGCGGCGACTGCGCAAGCGGTTTCTGAACCCGCGTCCGATCACTATCTGCTTGAAGCCACACGCACCGGCGACGAAGCCGCTTTTGCTGAACTCGTCGGGCGCTATCGCAATCCGATCACGAACTACATTTACCGTCTGACGAACGACTACGACACGAGCGTCGATCTCGCGCAAGAAACCTTCGTGCGATTGTACCAAGCGATTGATCGCTACCACACGACTTATGCTTTCTCGACTTATATTTACCGAATCGCCACTAATTTAGCGATCAGCGAGCTTCGCCGCCGCAAGCGTCGTCGCCTCGTATCGCTCTCGTCGTTTTTCCTCGCGCAGCAAGACGGGGCGCTTGAAAGGACGCAGTTTGATCCGCCGGACGCGAATCCTCTACAAGATGCGACGCTCGTCGAGCGGGAACGGCAAGTGGCGGTAGGGCGCGCGATTGCGACGCTGCCGGAAAAATATCGCGTGCCGGTTGTGCTGCGCGACGTGGAGGGAAGAAGCTACGAAGACATTGCGGGCATACTCAATATGAGCGAGGGAACGGTGAAATCGCGCATCAGCCGCGCGCGCGGGTTACTGCGCGATAAGTTGCGAAACTATTTGTAATCGGAGTTTGAAGTAAGAAATGAACTGTCTGGATTTTAAAATTTACGCAGAGGATCAAGAAGTGCGCGAAGGTTCGGGCGCGTCAGAGCATTTGAATGCGTGCGTCTCTTGCCGCAAACACTATGCTGAGCATACGGCGTTGCAGCGTTTGATGCGCGAACTAGAAACTGTATCCGCGCCGTCAAACTTCGATTTTCGCTTGCGGGCGCGCTTGGCTGCAACCGAAAACGCGAAGCGATGGGTAATTGTGCGCAGGGCTTTCGCTCCCGGCTTCGCGTCTATTGCGCTCGCCGCCTGTTTCGCTTTCGCACTCGGCATCGCGCTCTTCCTTAAACAATCACCGCACAATGAAAATGCGATGCTTTCCACTTTATCTTCACAAGAAGTTAAAGCGAATCAAGCGCTGGGAGACGAACGAAAAGCTACAACAAATGAGATGATAACGGATCGCCCAACCGCTTTTAGTGATTTACAGGGAAGCTTGCACACCGTGCGCTCTCCGCGCAAAATCAGATCGCGTGTAGCATTAAATCCAGCTGTGATCGAAGCTAATAGCGTTAATGAACGAGAAGTCTCAAATAGTTACGGTGTTCAGGGCGCACCGCTCTACATGTCAATCGCGCAAGATTCCGTGATAGGCAATGATAATGTTGTTAACGTTCCTATTAATGCGGGCGCACTCGAAGTCAGCGCGCGCGATGACGACGGCGCGGCGCGCAAAATGTCGCTTAAATCAGTTTCGTTCGGCGCGCAAGAGCTAATTAATTCTCCCGGCAACTCGCCGCGCAAACTTGTTGCGGCAACCGGCAGCGCATGGTGAAGATGCTCAGTCAAGATACAAAAATCTTTTCCACCGAAGCTGGCGCAAGCCCGCACCGGCTATTCCTTGCTCTAATAGCTTGCTTGTTATTAAACGTCGTCGTTGTCAACGCGCAGACTTCGACGTCCGTTACCGTTCGCGTTCCGCGTCAGACTCAAACAGCAAACGCTGCTTCGCCCCAAAACGTTACTCCGCGCAGATCAGTCGAAGTGATCACTGTTGTGCATCGCATAAGCGGATGGAAGTTGCGCGCGTGGTTTGATCAGATTCACCTTGACCTCGATAGAAATCCGCCCGACGATTTTGTTCACACGAAAATCGTCGCCGGATGTTTGTTAAGCGATAACCGCACGATCATTGCGCGCCTGCCGCAAGCGGAGATCGAAGCTTTGCGCCGTCCGCCGCAATCGCAAGCAAACGCAGATGGAAGCGAAGCTAGGAATGAATCGGCAATCGTCGTGGTGCGACGAGACGGGCGCTTGCTGAAAGCCAACTTCGTTGGACTTGACGGCGGCACAGGACTTTCAACGCTTGAGATCGCCGATCCCGTTTCGTCGTTGCAAAACTCATTATTTGCTCGGAACGAACAAGGCTTTCATGCGACAGCGCAAGTTCGCCCTACCACTGCGGCAGTGGCGCAAGTTGCAAGTCAGCCGACAGGCGTAAATTACGAAGCATTGCTAAGCGGCAGCGCGAATGTTGCACAAGGACAACGCGTGCGCTTATACGCTCCTGTACCCAACGGCCCAATTGATAGCAATGAATCAATGCGCGTTCGCATGAGTATGATCCAAGCGCAGATTAGTGGAGTAACGCGCGGCCCTTCCGGCCAGATCAGGAAACTTCAAATCCAATCTGCCCAACTCAGTTCGCAATTCTTCGGCGCAGTGGCGATGAACGAAAGCGGCGACTTCATTGGCATCGTCGAAAATTATGCCGGTGACGAAGCGCGTCTGACTCCCGCCGGAGAAGTGCGCGGCGCAGCGCGGCGCGTGCTTGCGCGGCGCGCGAGCGTGCCTCAGGCGTGGCTGGGCGCGCGCGGCGATGCGGTGGCGATGTTATCTCTTGAGCGTTTTGTCGCGACCGGTTGGAGAGTTGAAGAAGCGCGGCGGTTGTTAATGCAGCGGCAGGGCGTGATGTTGACGGCGATTGCAGCAAACGCTCCGGCGGCCGCGGCGGGCTTGCGTCCCGGCGACATCGTGCTGAGAGTTGGCAACATGCCTGTCCGCACAACCGAAGAGTTTACTTACATGCTCAGGCAAGCGGGCAACAATGCCATCGTCGGCTTCACCGTGTTGCGGACGACTGAGCCTCTGCGCCGCATTGAAGTGCGGCTCAGTGAATCTTTAAATCCTTCGCAGACGACTGACAGAATTATTATGCGCCGGATGCGGACGAAGCTGGTGGCGACGAACGCTTTGTCCGCGCTAGGACTCGAAACGATAATGCTGCCGCCCCCGCCGCCCGGTCAAACGCCTCAGTTGAGCGGGCTGCTTGTGCTAGGCGTTAATCCACGAAGCGCGGCGGCTTCGGGCGGCGTTCGCGCGGGCGATGTGATCGAATACATCCACGAAAAATCAGTTCTCGAACCTGTTCCTAACTCTTCAAATGACGATTCGTCAGCGAAACAATCTCACACATTCTCGCTGGGCATTTTACGCGGCGGGCAAAAACTCACTCTGAACATCCAACCATAAAGAGGCGCTACAGTAAAGCCTCTTTTATTCAAAAAAGCGACACGGCTGTGAGACGCAAAGCGGGCGGTTACCTATCGCCCGTTATTTTTTAACCCTCCGTCTTGCGACTGTGATAATCTAGCCATCAATTCATCCTTTGTTTTCAAATCTAGGAAAGTGTTGTCTTAAAACGCATGTTGGACGACGCGGTTTCTTACTATCACCAATTGTTGGCTGACGAGGAGCTTGGCGAATCTTCACTTCGCACGCTCGATCAAGGATTAGAGGAGGCGAAACTTATCTTCGGCGGACGCCGACTCTCGCCGTATCTTCGCCCACACTTCGTCGCTGAAGAAGATTGGGATCGCATTATTAAGATTTGCGAAACCGTTTGGGGCGCAATCCAAAAAGTTAAAGATGCAGCCGTTGAAAATGAACAGTTGCTGAACGCGCTGGGGATCACGCCCATTGAGCGCGAACTTGTAAAAATCGATCCCGGCTACCGCGCCGTTTCGCCGACCGCGCGGCTTGATTCTTTTCTCACCGAAGAAGCTTATAGCTTTGTCGAATTGAATGGCGAAAGTCCGGCCGGAATCGCGTTTGCCGACGCCGCTTACGACATCTTCTCTTCGCTTCCAGTGATGCGGCGTTTCGGTGAGCGCTACCATCTGCGTCCGCTCTACGGGCGGCGTCTCATGCTCGACGTTTTGCTGCGCGCCTACACAGAATACTTGGGTCGCACGCCGGAACGCGCGCCGCAGATCGCTATCGTCGATCTTAAAGACGTGCCGACGACGAAAGAGTTTGAGCTGTTCCAAGAATTTTTTGAGCGTGAAGGCTATCCGGCGATCATCTGTTCGCCTGACGAACTCGAATTTACAAACAATCGGCTCCGCACAGGAGCTTTCGAGATCGACATCGTTTACAAACGTCTGCTCGTTAACGAATATCTGCCGGTGATGAAGGAAAGCCCCGCGCTGCTTGATGCTTATCGCGCCGGGCGCGTGTGTTTGGTTAATAGTTTTCGCTCAAAGTTAATTCATAAGAAGGCTCTTTTCGCTGTGCTGACGGATGAGCGTTACCGCAATCTTTTCGACGGAGGCGAACTCGCCGCGATCAAAGCGCATGTGCCTTGGACGCGAAGCGTGCGCGCGGAGAAAACGAGCTACAAAGATCAAGAAATAGATTTGTTGGAGTTTATCAGGCGCAACCGTGATCGCCTTGTGCTGAAGCCAAACGACGATTACGGCGGACATGGCATCTGGATCGGCTGGAATTCAGATGAATCCGCGTGGGAAAACGCTTTGGGGCAGGCGGTGGCAGACGGCGATTACCTCGTGCAAGAGCGCGTGCAAACTGCGCGCGAAACTTTCCCGGCATTAACGGCGGATGGGCGCATGGAATTTGCCGAACAGTTGGTTGATCTCGATCCGCTTCTTTTCTACGGCAAAGTCGGCTCGGCTTTCACGCGCCTTTCCTACACGGAACTCGCCAACGTTTCGTCCGGCGGCGGCATGGTTCCAACATTCATCATCAGCCGTAAAACTTAAGTGGACATATTTTACGAGCTAACTTGCTTGTTCTATTTGCCGTTAAACCTTAGAGATCATGTAAAATAGGTTTTCTGCAAGCTTCATTCCATCGTGAGGAAAAAGACGTGGACACAAATATCAATCCCGAAAATCTGAATTCGCCGGGAGATGAGCGACGCACTTCAGATCGCTCGCGCCTCATCGTTGATGTTTTCTTTAACGGTCAAGATGCAACGGGCGTGGCGAGCACGAAGGACATCAGCATTGGCGGACTTTATATGAACACGCAAGCTACGCTGCCGGAGGGCGCGATGCTTGCCTTGCGTTTACCGCTCGGTGAAAAGGAAACGGATCAGATCGTCGCCACCGCCGAAGTCGTTTACGTCAATCCCGGTCGCGGCGTCGGTGTCAGGTTCAACGGCTTGCCGGAAAAGGATCGCGCGAAGATCGAGCGCATCCTCGCGGACGGTTAATTGATAGACAAAGTGTTTTAGCTTGCTTGAATGCGCTGATCTAAATTAGCGAATGGGAAAATCGCCTGTTGTGAGTTTTAAAAGATTGTCGCTCAAGCCGTCGTTATGAAAGGCGGAGAAGAGGACTAAAACAGTATGTTTGACAAATACACGCTTGGCATCGAAGAAGAATTTCAGATCGTCGATCCGCAGACGGGCGAGTTGCGGTCGCATGTTTCTGAAATTTTAGATGAAGGTACGATGCTGCTCGGCGAGCAGATCAAGCCCGAAATGATTCAATCCATGATCGAGGTAGGCACGGGCGTCTGCCGCAACATTCAGGAGGCGCGCACCGACATCACGCGCCTGCGCGCCGTGATTTCTGCGCTTGCGCGCAAAAACAATTTAGCCATCGTCGCCGCATCAACCCATCCCTTCTCGCACTGGCAAGACCAAAAAAGTTTCGACGACAAACGCTATGAGTTGATTATCGGCGAGATGCAGATGGTGGCGCGCTCGCTTCTCATATTCGGCTTGCACGTTCACGTCGGCGTCGCGGAGCCTGAGCGCACGATTCAGATTATGAACGCGGCGCGCTACTTTCTGCCGCACGTACTCGCTCTCTCAACATCTTCACCCTTCTGGCTCGGCGTTAATACGGGACTTCGCTCGTATCGCTCGAAAGTCTTCGAGCAATTTCCGCGCTCCGGCGTTCCCGACCATTTCGATTCACACGGTTCATTTCAACGCTACATCGAGTTGCTCGTCAAAACCAAGTGCATCGAAAACGGCAAAAAGATTTGGTGGGACGTGCGCCCGCATCCGTTTTTCCCGACTCTTGAGTTTCGCGTCTGCGACATCCCGACGAGCGTTGACGACACCATCGCCCTCGCCGCGCTTTTCCAAGCCATCGTCGCTACGCTCGACCGCTTGATTGACCGCAACCTTGGCTTCCGCCTTTACCGTCGTATGT
>JACDAW010000152.1 GCA_013695245.1 Pyrinomonadaceae bacterium
GTGCCTGCGCCGGAAGCGATTGCGCCGAGCGTGCCCATCGAGCAGGGGACGATGATCATTCCGGCTTGGAGGTGCGAACCGGAAGCGGGCGAAGCGGCTAAGTTGTCGAGACGGTGCAGGCGCACGAGTTTTGAGTCAGGGGGAAGCGCGAGCCAGTCGTTGATTCGTTTTTGATCCACGTCGCGCAGATCAATTCCGAGTTCGACACGCGCCACCGTTATCGCCGTGTCGGACATGATCAGATTAATGCGCTCAACCGAATCGCTCGCCGCCAGATGTACGAGCGTGCGATGAGCGTAAGGCGCGCCGGAAGCGCCGGTAATGGCTACGGTCAACTCCATAAAATCAGTGGCTCGGTTCGCGCCGCGCGATTCATCTCTGGGCGGTGGGCGGGTTGAATTTAGTATCGTCCACCGGGACGTTGTTCCTGACCTCCGCGATGTTGCGCGTCGTGCCGTAGTGATTGTCGTCCAAATACGATACGCGCACGGTGAAAGGAATCTTCACGCCGTCCGCCGAGCGGTAATCTTCATAATCCGTCTGCTCAGGGTCTAAGCCGAGAACGGTTTGAGTAAACACCGTGCGGCGCAAAAGTAACCCGCTCTGCAAATCGAAATAAAGCTTTTCGGTTTTGCCGTCCGCGCTGCGCTGCGCCACGACGACGAACGCCTCGCGGTCGTTCACACGCTCTCTGCGTGCGACGTTCATCTTCGAGTATCGTTCTTTAATTTTAAGATCGCTGTAGAGATCGGCTTCGCGCTTGATCCTTGCTATCTCTACCGCATTCATCTCGCGCTGTCCTTCCGAGGTTTTGATCCAGCCGGTTGCGCCGTTGAAGCCCTGCTGGATCACCCCGTCGGGAGAGGTTATGACGGCGAGATACCTGTCGGGGGCTTTGCGGTAGATTTCCATCGTCCACGTCTCGCCACGGTTGATTATCGCTGCCCTCGGCGTGCCTGAGTTTACCAGCTTCGGTCGTTGCAGCGACAGCTTCGTATATCTTGTTTTTATCCGCTCGATTGCCGCCCGTCCGCCTAGTGCTTGAATGTACTTTTCGATGAGCTGATCGACCGAAGGCAACTCTGCGGGCGGCTTCGCGCTCGAATCATCTCTCGTGGTATTCGCAAATGCACCTTGCCCGATTGCCGGAATGGACACAGGTTCGGTCTGCCCTCGGTGGCAGGTGTTACACGACACGACCGGACGCCCTCCGAAGTTCGCGCGGTTGATCTCCATCACCATCTGGAGCATTCTGCGCGCCGTCTGCTTGGCGGGCTTGTCGTCCATCCAGTATTTGTTGTTTTCCGCGACGTGACAGTAATCGCACCTAACGCCGAGCGACGTTCTCATAATGTGCATCACGGGAAGCAACTGTGAATCCGGCATCCCCTTAAGCACTTGAATGTTCTTGCGCACCTGCTCGACCGGCTTGTCCGGTGAAGATTCTTGCGGCGCGAAAGCGAACGGTGAGGATTCTATTGAAGCGTTGAAACCTTCGGAAGCGGCTGCTTCGGGAAGCGTCATCGTGCTGCTCGCCTCAGTCACCGCCCGGTTCGCCACCAGAAACCAGAACGTGAATAGAAGCCACACGGCGCAGATGCCATAGCTGATCCGTCTCTTCGTCATAAGCTTCACCTCGAAAACGCGAATTCCGTTTCCATCAAGTTCCTTGTCTTAGCGTCTCACACGCGAAGGATAATTCAGCCTTTTGTCTGCCATCGCTTTATTTGATCTTCGGCGCGGGAACGTCGCGTCCGCCTTGGTGCAGAATCAACTGTGTGACGCGCCCGCTTCCATCTTTCACAAACGTAACTTGTGCGTCAACAGCTTTCAGGAAGAATTCGGTTTCGGACTGGGCGAAGAGTTCAAACTTCGGTTGTCCGGTCGCTTGCAGCATCAGCTTACCATTTTCGTTTGTGATCGTGATGATGAAGGTCGGCGCGAGCTGATACTGCCCGACGTAAGTGTCGAGAATTTTCGGGTCAACTGCGATTGTTGTGCGCTCTTGCGGGATTTTATATTCTTCACCGAAAACGATGGCGGACAAGTCGCGTCCGATCTTTTCGCTCGGCGCGTTTTCGTTGTTGCTGAGGACGATTAATGTGACGCGATCATCGGGAAAGCGCGCGATGAAGCTTTCAAAACCGGGGATGCTGCCGCCGTGCGCGATCACTTTGCGGTTGAACTGTTTCTTAATCACCCAACCGTAACCGTAATCATTCTTGAAAGGCGTGAAAATCTCGTCGAGTGACTTTTGCGAAACGAGTTTCGTGGTGTAGAGCGCCGCGTCCCAGCGCAGCATATCTTCCGTCGTCGAATAGAGCGCGCCTGCCGAAAAGGGAATTGACATATCAATGTAGAGCGCGTTTGCCAGCCCGTCGCCTTGTTGCGCGTAGCCGGAGGCGCGGTTTTTAATGATCGCTTGATTGCTGTCGTAGCCCGTATCCCTCATCGCGAGCGGGGCAAAGATGTTCTCTTGTAGAAAATCGGCATAAGACTTGCCGGAGGCGCGTTCGATGACGAGGCCGAGAAGGTGATAGCCCGAATTGTTGTACTTATATTTCTCGCCGGGCGCGAACTCCAACGGTTTGTTCCTGAAAGTTTCAACGAGCGCCGAAGGCGCGGTGCGCGTGCCTATCGTCTGCATGAAGTTCGGAAAATCTGTGTAGCTCGGAATGCCGGAGGTGTGCGTCAATAAATTGCGAATCGTGATCGGCTGCCAGAGAGCCGGACAATCCGCGAGATACTTGCAGATGGAGTCGTTGACGCTTAGCTTGCCTTGTTCCTGCAACATCATCACCGCCATCGCGGTAAATTGTTTCGTCACCGAACCCAAGCGGAATTTCGTCTGCGGCGTGTTCGGCGTGCCCGTTTCAAAGTTCGCCATACGGTAGCCTTTGCTGATAATCGGTTGACCGTTGCGCGCAACGAGAATCGAGCCGGTGAAGTTGTTGGCGCGCACTACCGCCTGCATGTATTCATCAACTTTGGCAGCGATCTGTTGAGGCGTAGTTTGCGTTGCGGGCGCGCTCGCTTGCGCGAAGGCGTTGTTGCTAAAGAGGAGACAGAGGACTAAGAGCAAGAATACGGAGCGATTTAAGCGTGGCTCACCGTGCTTTCCGAAGCGTTTCATCTTTTCACCTTCCTACTAGAGGATTGACGCGGGCGCATCCATACCCTTACAGCCGCACGCGCCGAACTGCTTTTGCATTTATACAACGTGCGAGCGGCGCTTCATGTTTCAACTTGTCGCCAATAAGTTGGCAAGAAATCATACGAGCCGCGCGCCTGAAGCGCAACCGCGCCGGATTTAGAACCGCGACGTGTTCGATGTTAGAATCCATTCGCCTTAAATTTAAAGAGAACGCGACCGCAGTTCTTAAGGTTTGCGAATTTTCTCGTGTCATAAGGATTAGCGCGGCGAACTGCTCTATGAAACTAAGCGAAATCGAATCTTTGCTTGAAGCGCACACGCGCGGGGCGCTCGATGCTACGGAAGCGGCGCGGCGCATTCGCAACCTCGCATACGAGGACATTGGACATGCGCGCATTGATCATGCGCGCCATGCGCGGCAAGGCTTTCCAGAAGTAGTTTTCGGCGCAGGCAAGACGCGCGCGCAAGTCGTCGAGATCGTCGAACGTCTTCTTGAACGCGCTCCGAATGTGCTTGTCACGCGCACGGATGCCGGAACTTACGGCGAGGTGCGCAACATTGCGACGGATGCGGAATGGCACGAAGCCGCACGCCTGATTCGCATCCGGCGCGACACGACGGAGCGCGGCGCGGGCGAGATCGCAATCGTCACGGCGGGCACAAGCGATATTCCTGTGGCCGAAGAAGCCGCGTTGACGGCCGAAGCGATGGGCAATCGCGTGTCGAGAATTTGGGATGCGGGTGTGGCCGGGATTCACCGCATCTTAGCCGAGCGCGAGCGACTGCAAGGATCGCGCGTGATCATCGTCGTCGCCGGAATGGAGGGCGCATTGCCTTCGGTCGTCGGCGGACTTGTCAGTGTGCCCGTTGTCGCCGTGCCGACTTCTATCGGCTACGGCGCGTCCTTCGGCGGCGTCGCGGCGCTTTTAGGGATGCTCAACTCGTGCGCGTCAAACGTCTCGGTCGTTAACATTGACAATGGCTTCGGCGCGGGCTTCGTCGCAAGTTTGATCAATCGCAAGTGGAACACGGAATAATGATTAACACTGCACGCGGAATGATGAACCGTAAATCAATGCGCCGCACCTCTCCGTTCATCGTTCATCGCTCTGCGCTCATCCTTGTGATGGCTTCTCTGCTTATTCCGCTCGCTGGTTGTGGCGCGCGCCGCACGCCCGACTTGAAGCGCATCTTTACTCAAGCGCGTAAGCGTGAAGGCAAACGTCCGCTGATCGTGATTCCCGGCATACTTGGTTCACAACTCGTCAACAGCCGCACCGGAGAGATCGTCTGGCCTTCCGCAATTCGTTCAGCGGACGACGGTTTAAGCCTTCCCGTCTCAGCCGATTTGAAGTCGAACCGCGACGGCCTTGTTCCGACAAAGATCGTTAAAACCGCGCGACTTTTGAAATTCAGGATTGTGCCGGAGGTTTACGTCTATCAAGAATTGATTGATGGGCTGCAATTCTACGGCGGATATCGTGAGGGAGATTGGAACGCGCCTCCGCCCGACGGCGACCGCGATGCGTTTTATGTTTTCGCTTACGATTGGCGGCGCGACAACGTCGAAAACGCGCGCCTGCTCACCACACGCATTGAAGAATTAAAACGCAAACTGAATCAGCCTTCCTTGCGCTTCAATATTGTTGCGCATTCGATGGGCGGACTCCTTGCGCGCTACGCGGCGATGTATGGAGATGCGGATTTACCCGAAGGCGAAGCGACCGCGCGTCCGACATGGGCGGGCGCTAATTCGATTAACAACATCTTCTTGTTCGGCACGCCGAACAACGGCTCAATGGAAGCCTTCGCTACGCTGCTCGGCGGCTACTCGATCACCGAAGGCTTGCGGCGACGGTTGCCCCTGCTCAACAAACTCTCGCGTGAAGACGCCGTAACGATCCCTGCTTTGTTTCAACTTCTGCCGCACGACGGCGCGGAGCGTTTTCTTGATGAGAATCTAAAATCAATCAAAGTCGATCTCTATGATCCAAGCGTGTGGCAACGTTATAAGTGGTCTGCCGCCAACAACGCGGATTTTCGTCGTCGCTTTGAAGATGGGAATACACGCGCCGACGATCCGCCGCAGCGCGGCTCGCTCAAAGCGCTTGACGCCTATTTCAATGAAGTCATCAAACGCGCCAAACGATTTCATGAAGCGATCAATCTGACAGGAAGCGGCGAGTCTCAGGTCAAGATATTTGTCTTCGGCGGCGATTGCGAAGAGACGCTCTCGGCGGCCGTGATCTTGAAGAGCAAAGACGGACAGGGTTGGACGACTTTAACCGAAGCGCGCCGGATACGCATCTCGAAAGAACGATCCATTCCGCGCCGCGAAGTGATTGATGCGATGTATGAACCGGGCGATGGTCGCGTCACACGCCGCTCGTTGCTCGGACTGCGAAGCACGAACGAAAATGTCGCGTTGGATTCGACGCTGCCAATCGCCTATTCATATTTCGCCTGCGAATTGCACGGCGATCTTCAACGCAATCAGACGCTACAAGACAACGCGCTCACGTTGCTCGTCGAGCAAGTTGTGAAATAAGTTATGGCTATCAACTTTCTGCCTCAACATATTATTTGTCGCAGTAGAGTTGTTGCAGGCGCGCGCCGTTAGTAAATTTTAGGTTCACTGCAACTTGTTGCCACGCTTCGGAAGCGTGATGTAACATCAAGCGATTCACGAATTTCTTCAAAGCATCAAGCGGAACGAAATCGAATCTCAAAAGTTGAGAGAGGATATGACATGAACGACCGACGAACGCAGACGCTTGCCGAAGCGGATTCTTTAATTAACGATGCCGTCAACAACGAAGTCGCCCGTCAATCTGAAGGCCTCGAACTTATCGCTTCGGAAAATTTCGTCAGCGAAGCCGTTTTGGAAGCGATGGGATCGGTGTTTACGAATAAATACGCCGAAGGCTATCCGAAGAAGCGTTACTATGGCGGCTGCGAATTTGTGGATGTCGTTGAGCAAGCGGCGATTGATCGCGCGAAGCACATCTTCGGCGCGGAGCACGCCAATGTCCAACCCCACTCCGGCGCGCAAGCGAATATGGCCGTGCTCTTAACCGCACTTGAACACGGCGACACCATTCTCGGCATGAATCTCTCGCATGGCGGGCATCTCACGCATGGTCATCCTCTGAATTTCTCCGGCATCAATTACAAAGTTGCTGACTACGGCGTCTCGCCGGAAACGGAGCAAATTGATTACGACGAACTACAGCGCATCGCCGAAAATACGCGACCGAAGTTGATCATCTGCGGCGCAAGCGCCTACCCGCGCATTATTGATTTTGCGCGCATTGCGGAGATCGCCCGAAGCATCGGCGCGCGCGTGATGGCCGACATTGCGCACATCGCGGGACTCGTCGCCGTCGGACTCCACCCGTCGCCCATCGAACACGCGGATTTCGTTACGACGACAACGCATAAAACTCTGCGCGGGCCGCGCGGCGGACTCATACTTTGTCGCGCGGCAGACGCGAAAGAGATCGATAAGAAAGTGTTTCCCGGCGTGCAAGGCGGCCCGCTCGTGCATATCATCGCGGCTAAGGCCGTCGCTTTCGGCGAAGCGTTGAGGGATGATTTCAAGGTTTATCAGCGACAGGTTTTAGCGAACGCGCAAGTGCTTGCGAGCGAACTGCAATCCGCCGGATTTCGTATCGTCTCCGGTGGCACGGATAATCATCTTGTGCTCGTTGACGTGTTTAACGGCGGGAAGGGAATCACGGGTAAGGTCGCCGAAAAAGCGTTGGAAGCGGCCGGGATCACGGTCAACAAAAACACAATTCCGTTTGATACCAACTCGCCTTTCGTCACTTCCGGCATCCGCTTAGGCACGCCCGCTTTAACGACGCGCGGCATGGACGAGGCAGCAATGCGCGAAGTAGCAAACCTGATCGCCGCCGTGCTTCATGAATCTGAATCAGAAGATGTGCGCCATCGCACCAAGGAAGCGGTTTGGGAACTCGCCTCGCGCTTTCCGCTTTACGCGAAACGCCTCGAACGCGGGCAATTAGAGAGACAAGCAGTCGGCGCAGATTAGTTCTTTACAACTAATGGAAGAAATCTTCGGGCGCAATGGATTGATCGCGCGCGCGCATCCTGAATACGAATACCGTCACGGTCAAGTAGAGATGGCCGAGGCGGTGCTGCGCGCGTTTGACGAACGTCGGCATTTGATCGTCGAAGCCGGAACGGGAACAGGTAAGACGCTCGCTTACCTTGTTCCGGCGGTTGCGGCAGCGGCTGCGCGCGGCACGCGAGTGGTTATCTCGACGGGCACAAAGAATCTGCAAGAGCAGTTGATGGAAAAAGACATTCCGTTTTTGCAGAAAATTCTGCCGCGCAAGTTCACCGCCGCCGCGATGAAGGGCAGAAGCAATTACGCTTGCCTTCAACGCATCAAAAAAGCTGAAACCTCTCCGGTGCTCGACGGACTTGAAGATGTTGATTACTTCGACGAAGTGAGCCGTTGGGCGCGCGAATCGCAAACAGGCGACCGCGCGGAACTTTCTGAACTTCCCGAAAATCTTTCCTTCTGGCGACACATTGATGCGCGCACGGAAATCTGTCTGGGACAGAAGTGCCCGAACTTCGATCCATGCTTTATCACGCGCATGAGGAATCGCGCGATGGACGCTGACATCATCATCGTCAATCATCATCTTTTCTTCGCCGACCTCGCTCTACGCGGCGGCGAATACGGGCAGGTGATTCCCGATTACGGCGCTGTTGTTTTCGATGAAGCGCATTTGATCGAAGATGTGGCGGCGGAGTATTTCGGTTCGCAGGTTTCGAGTTACCAGATCGAAGATTTATTGCGCGACCTGCAAATGCTGCCCGTTACGAAGGCAGAAGCGAATCGGGAGTTAAACAGAAGCGCGAGTCGCGTAGCGCGTTTCGCAGAAAACTTCTGGATGGGATTTCGTGACGGTGGCAACGAGGAAGGTCGCCGCGCGATCCCGCCCGGCACATTCGCGCGTCGTAACAGACATGGCGAGGTTGAAGCGATGGCGCTCGGTGAAAGTTATTTAAGTTTAGATGGCGCGCTCAACCGCGTGGAGACAACGCTCGATGCGCTGACAGATCAATCGCCGGAAGTCGAAACGCTGGTGCGGAGAGTGCGTGAGTTTCGATTTAATCTGGAGTTTATCGTCGCGGGCGATGATGGTCGTTACGTTTACTGGACGGAAGGACGCGGGCGCGGAAGATTCTTGCGCGCGTCGCCGATTGAAGTGGGAAGCTTGCTGCAAGATAAATTATTCGAGCGTGTGGAAACCGTTGTGATGACTTCAGCGACGCTTACGTCGGCCGGAAGCTTTTCGTTTATCCGCGACCGTTTAGGGATCGCGGGTGAAGAGGCATCGGACGAACTCATCGCCGCTTCCGGTTATGATTACGAAAACCAAGCGACGCTTTATTTGCCAGCGCGGATGCCCGATCCACGCTCGCCGCAGTGGACTGACGCGGCCGTTGATGAAATCGTCGCAATTCTAAACGTCACGCAAGGTCGCGCCTTTGTGTTGTCAACGAGCACAGGCGGCATGAAGAGTTTGTACGAGCGCGTCTCATCGCTTGTTGATTACCCGTGCTTCGTGCAGGGAAGCGCGTCGAAGGCGGCGCTGCTTGAAAAATTTCGCCGCACACCGAATGCGGTATTGTTTGCTACATCGAGTTTTTGGCAGGGCGTTGATGTACGTGGCGCGCAACTGTCGTGCGTGATCATTGATAAACTGCCGTTCGCCGTGCCGAGCGATCCGGTTGTCGCGGCACGACAGAAGTTTGTTGACGACGCAGGTGGATCGAGTTTTTACGAATACAGCGTGCCGCAGGCGACGATTGTTCTTAAACAAGGCTTGGGGCGTTTGATCAGAAGCGCGACGGACAGAGGATTGCTCGCCGTGCTCGATCCGCGATTACGGACGAAGGCTTACGGACGTTTATTTCTCGAAAGTTTGCCGAAGATGCGAATCACAACGAAACTTGAAGAGGCAGCGCAAATCTTTACTGCAAACGAAGTCACGGTCGTATAAAGAAACAAGTGACAGATAAGTCATCAAGAAAAACATGGCTTTATTACCTTCTGTGGTGCCTCAAGTGGATGCTTGGCGGCGCTGTCTTGGCGGCAATTCTCAGAATAGCCATATTCTTCATCACTGGCGATTCAGAACGTTGGTATGACGATGATCCTTCATTAATGGGAGGGAAGCAGAGTGATTTCAGTAGGACACTTGCTCTTCTATCTACTATTGTGGCCGCAGGCGCAGGCGCAGTCATCGGGTTATTTGTTTGGCTATTAGCCTCGTTGTTCAAAAGTGATTCAGCGTAACGTAACGGAAGGAAATGTAAATTAAAGGATGAGCGGGTTTTTTGAAGTAATGATCGAGCGTAACTTTTCGAGCGCGCACCAACTGCGCGGTTACAAGGGGAAGTGCGAGAATTTGCACGGGCATAACTATAAGATCGAAATTTACGCGCGCGGGCGCGAGCTTGATAACATCGGATTGCTGGTTGACTTCGGTGATTTGAAAGAGGCGGCAGACGAGATCGTGAAGTATCTCGATCATCGCAACATCAACGAACTCCCGCCGTTTAATGAAGAGTTGAATCCGTCGGCGGAGAACTTAGCGAAGTATTTTCTGGAGCAAGTGCGCGAGCGCGTCGCGGACGAGCGAGTGCAAGTTTATAAGGTGCGCTGCTTCGAGACGCCGACGAGCGTGGCCACTTATCAATTGGATTAAGGGAATGTGTGTCGCACGATTCGGCTAAGGATGACTCGCAGTTGAATGTTTCGGATGTCGAGGACGTGCTTCAAATGCCTTTACTGATGAAACTCGGAATGTGGTTCGCATCCGTGTTTGCCATTGGAGCAATCGTACTGCTTTCGCTTGCCGCTTCCGGCCTTGTGCGTCCGCTCTGGATCGGCAACCAAGTAGTGGAAACAAAAGTATGGTTACGAATCGCCGGGCCGTTGTTCTTGCTAACCTCTGTCTTAATGGCTGGCATCGCTTACGGCTTCCGCACGAGAAAAGCGTGGTCGCGTCATCTTGTGATGATCATGTGGGCGGCAATCGGATTATACGGTTTGATACTCGGTGCGGCTGGAGATGTTCCGCGCGAGCTAGCGTGGCGGGCGCTGATCGAGTCAGTTGTGTTCGGAAGCGTTGCGGCATGGTACTTTTACGTTAAAACAAACGTCGTCGAATACTTTCGCGCGCTCAACGCTCGTAAGGAAAGCAGTTTCTAAACTCGCCAATTTACGGCGCGGCGAGCGTGCCGACATCGATCTTGTATTTCCTGATTTTGCTGTAGAGACGCGGGCGGTAGATGCCTAAAAGATTAGCTGCCGCTTGTTTGTTGCCGCCGGTGCGTTGAAGTGTGCGTTCGATGACGACCTTCTCCAAATCTTCGAGCGTCATGTTCGGTGGCACGTCCCAAGCGGCGGTTTGGGCGCTCTTTTCCGGCACGCTGCCGTTCTCGAATGGCAGGTCAATAGGTTCGATCTTGGTGCCTTTGGCGAGCAGCACGGCGCGTTCGACGACGTTTTGCAATTCGCGCACGTT
>JACDAW010000228.1 GCA_013695245.1 Pyrinomonadaceae bacterium
GTCCAGCCCGACGTAGTAGCCGCCGTCCGGCGTCGCCAAACTGACATAGCCGACTAAATCATCGGGTCTGTTGTGAACATCGGGTGCGTTGCCGTTGCGCGTTATCGGCGGATACTTAGCGATGAAATCGGAGAGGCGTGCGCCCGCCCAGAAGCCTCTGTCAGCCCAACCCTCAATACATTTAAGCTCGGTCATCAACTCGACGCGCGGCAAACTCTTGATGTCGTCCAACGTGAAGTGAGCTACGGTTTCATCACTGAAGGGATCGGCTGAATTCTTACTGCTTCGATTATTGGAATTGCTCGCTGCGGCATTATCGGGACGGGCGAGTCCGGCGACATCTAATCTCCACGTCGCCGGATCGAAGTCATCGCTTAATCCGATGTCGCCGTTAACGCGCGGCGTTTTATTGACTTCGCGCGGGAAGACGGGCGCGAGGCGCGAACTGCTAAAGTAACTGCGCGCCAACCCTTCGTTTGATTCCAACGCGCGTCGGAGCGGCCACGGAACGCCATCGTTAGCCTGTCGCGTTTTCAACCACTCCCATCCTCCCAGTGCCGCTAACGCGCCGATTCCGCCGACGACGAAGCTGCGCCGTGATCTCCGGCTCGCCTCGCGCTCTACCTCTGCATCCGCCTGATCAACATTCCCTCGTTCCGTCGCTTCCTTGCTGTGGTCGGCGACGGGCAAGGCTTCTTGTCGTTCTTCTTCTTCGCGTTTGCTCACTGCGTCGCCTCTTTCGCCGGAGTTTCTTCGTTTGTCACCGTCACGACTTCGTAACCGCTGACCATCGAACGAAAGTTGTTCCAACCCGCGCGGATGACTTGCGCGATATGAACGATAAAGAAGAGTAGATAGCCGATGGTCAGCCAGAAATGTTCCCAGCGCGCCCACTCGTAGCCGCCGAGCGCGCGGGTCAGCCATGCGAACTGCACAGGTTTGTAGATAGCGAGTCCTGTGAGCAACGAACCCGCGCCCATCAAGATCACGCCCGTGTAGGCGATGCGTTGCGCGCCGTTGTATTTGCGGAAGGGTGGCGCGTCTTTTCGTAAATGTAAATCATGGAGCGTGACGAGAATCGCATCGCGGAATGAGCGCCGATCAGGAACGAGATACCGCCACTCGCCGGAAAGAACGGTGTAGATCACATAGAGCACGCCGTTGATGGCGAAGAACCACATGAAGAAGAAGTGGTACGCCATGCCATCAGCGAGGCGATGATCGAGATGCAGCCATTCGTAAAACTTTTGCGGGAAAAATTTGAAGAGCGTGAAACTGCCCGTACCGATGCGATAGACGGCGTTCGCCCAGTAAATGAGCAATCCGCTCCAGATCATTATGAACAGCACCGGAAAATTGATCCAGTGCATCCAGCGCGACGCCAGCAGATGCTTCTTCTCAAGTCGCTTCACGATGCTGCCCTTTCACAACCTCTACGCTAAGCCAAAAGCGCCGCGCTCTAATATCAATCCTTCATCAATCACTGTTTGTTCTCAAATTCAAGCGCGACCGAGTTCATGCAGTAGCGTAAACCCGTCGGTCGAGGGCCATCGTCGAAGACGTGTCCGAGATGAGCGCCGCAACGATTGCACAAAACCTCCGTGCGCTTCATGCCGTGCGCGGTATCCGTCTCCTCTCTCACGTTTCCGGCAACAACCGGCTGATAGAAACTCGGCCAGCCCGTTCCCGACTCGAACTTCGCATCTGAACTAAACAAAGCATTGTGACAAGCGGCGCAGTAGTAAGTTCCATGCTCGTGATTGTCATTGTGCTCGCCGGTAAAAGCTCGCTCCGTCCCCTTCTGCCGCATCACTCGATACTGCTCCGGCGTGAGTTCACGCTGCCATTCTTCATCCGTCTTAATAACTCTATCGGTCATTGCTAATCCTCTCCCTTGATTCGTATCAGAATTCTCTCGCGCCGCGCCGCTGTCCTCTGCGAGAAGCTTTTGGATAATTTGCTCTTGCTGTTCGTACATACCTTCGCCGATGTGTGTGAAGCGTATGCGCCCCTGTTTGTCGAGGATGACGATGGTAGGCCATGCCTGCACGCCATACGCGCGCCACGTCTGGTAATCGTTATCCGTTATAACCGGATAGCGGATGCCGAGTTCGCGCACTCCTCTGCGCACGTTGTCGAGGTCTTTCTCATAATCGGATTCCGGCGAATGCACGCCGACAATGGTGAGTCCGCGATTGCCGTAACTTGCGTTCAAGCGCTTGAGCGTCGGCAGAGTGTTGCGGCAGTTGTAGCAGCCGAATGTCCAGAAGTCCACGAGCACGACACGTCCGCGCAAAGCTTCGAGCGTCAGCGGCTCGGAATTGATCCATGTTCCCCCGCTAAGTTCTGAAGCCTGCGGCGCGCGACCGGCGGCGATGAACACGTCGCGGCGGGTGTCGGGTTGATCGCTTCGTCCGGTGTCGGCAACTCGCCGCTCTGTGTTGGAAACGCCGGCCCCACCTTTTGCTCTTCTCTGCGCCTGCGCCCAAGACGACCAACCGAATGCGGCGACAATGAAAGCCGCGACCACGAGAACGATACCGACGACAATAAAGCTTTGCCTTTTCATGAAACTCCTTTTGAAATTACCTATGTCTTGTTTTATCAAATGTTCGACGCTGGAATCACGGAAAGGGTTTCACCTTCCCTGATATTTATTTCGCGTCACGCTCGCTAACATAGCCGATCTCGAACTCGCCACCGACCGTATGAAGATTTCCGTCGGCGCGTTTTGTCCCCAAAGCGTCTTTGAAGCGAAGGCGCGCGGATTGATAAACGCGCCTTCAGCAAGTCGCTGC
>JACDAW010000256.1 GCA_013695245.1 Pyrinomonadaceae bacterium
CGAGAAAGGAAAGCGAGAAAGTTATGAGCGACGAATCGAACAACGGCCAAAACAAGAGCGAGGCGACGGAGATGCAGCCCGACGATCAAAAAGGCGAACAACCCATCCTGACCAATCGCCAAGGTCATCCGGTTTATGACAACCAGAATTCGCGCACCGTCGGCAGCCGCGGCCCCGTGACGCTGGAAAATTATCAGTTCCTAGAGAAGATCACACACTTCGACCGCGAGCGCATCCCGGAACGTGTCGTCCACGCGCGCGGTGCAGGCGCGCATGGCTACTTTGAGGCTTACGGCACTGTTGGCGGCGAACCCATTGCGAAATTTACGCGCGCGAAACTGTTTCAAGAGAAGGGCAAACGCACGCCCACGTTCGTGCGTTTCTCAACCGTGATTCACGGCGGCACGTCGCCCGAAACACTGCGTGATCCGCGCGGCTTCGCCACCAAGTTTTACACTGAAGACGGCAACTGGGATTTGGTTGGCAACAATTTGAAAGTTTTCTTTATCCGCGACGCGATCAAATTCCCGGACGTGATCCATTCGCTTAAACCCGATCCGGTCACGAACCGCCAAGACCCGCAGCGCATCTTCGACTTCATGAGCCTCACGCCCGAATCCATGCACATGGTCACGTGGCTCTTCAGCCCGTGGGGAATTCCGGCGAGCTATCGCACGATGCAAGGCTCTGGCGTCAACACTTATAAGTGGTACAACTTCGAGGGCGAAGGCGTTTTGGTCAAATACCACTGGGTTCCGAAATTGGGCGTGAAGAATCTGACGCAAGAGCAGGCGAACGAGATTCAAGCGACCAACTTCAATCACGCGACGCAAGACTTGTATGAAGCGATTGAGCGCGGTGATTATCCTGAGTGGGAATTCTGCGTCCAGATCATGAGCGACGACGAGCACCCGGAGCTTGATTTCGATCCGCTCGACGACACGAAGCTTTGGCCCGAAGATAAGTTCCCGCTCAAGCCCATCGGTCGCATGGTTTTAGACCGCAACCCGGAGAATTACTTCGCCGAAGTCGAACAAGTCGCTTTCGGCACGGGCGTCCTTGTTGACGGACTCGATTTCTCCGACGACAAAATGCTGCAAGGGCGCACGATGTCTTACTCGGACACACAACGCTATCGCGTCGGGTCGAACTACCTGCAACTGCCCGTTAATCGCGGCAAGAAGCACGTGGCGACAAATCAGCGCGACGGACAGATGGCGTATTATGTCGATCAAGCGCCGGGCGCAAACCCGCATGTGAATTATGAGCCGAACAGTCTGGGCGGTTTGCGTGAAGCTCCGAAGCCGGAAGGTCAAGTTGATCACACGCCCTACGTTGAAGGTCATCTTGTGCGCCAGAAGATAGAGCGCACAAACAATTACAAGCAGGCGGGCGAACGCTTCCGCTCGTTTGAAGATTGGGAGCGCAACGAACTCGTCAGCAACCTTGTATCTAACTTGAGCGCTTGCAACAAAGAGATTCAAGAGCGCATGATTCGCCATCTTGTGCAGTGCGATCAGGATTACGGGCGAAGAGTGGCGGAAGGTTTAGGCTTGAACGTCAGCGACTACGTGGCGGCGGAAACGGCGAGTTCAGCGGCCGACTAGACTCCGCAATCCAACGCTTTATGGGAGCGGGTTACGAACAAAACGGAGGCGCAGAAAGACTCTCAGCGCGAAGCTACTAAGCGCATTCTTTCTGCGTCTCTGGCCTTTTGATGGATTGAAATTTAGTTTCACCGATCAGTTAAATTTATGATTCGCACCATCGGGTTGGTAACAGGCGGCGGCGATGCGCCTGCTTTAAACGCCGTGATTCGCGCGGTCGTGAAAACGGCCGTCGGCGAATTCGGACTGCGCGTGATCGGCATCGAAGATAGCTTCGAGGGATTGCTTGACGAGACGCGCACACGCGAATTACGGACTTCGGATGTGCGTGGGCTGCTGCCGCGTGGCGGCACAATCTTAGGCACGCGCAATCGCGGTCGCTTCGTTGAGCGCGACGAAAACGACGTTGTCATCAAACCGGATATTTCCTACAGCGAAGGATTAAAGAATCTGGAGAAGCTTGGTATTGATGCGCTCGTTGTGCTCGGCGGTGAAGGCTCGCTCGCCATCGCTGCCGAATTTGATCGCCGTGGCTTTCCCGTGATCGGCGTGCCGAAAACGATTGACAACGATCTGACGAGCACGGAACTCACCTTCGGCTTTGTCACTGCGCTCGACATCGCTACGGAAGCGCTCGACCGTCTGCACACCACAGCCGAATCGCACGACCGCGTAATGGTTTTAGAAGTGATGGGCAGACACACCGGCTGGATCGCGCTGCACTCAGGCATCTCCGGCGGCGCGGACGTGATCTTGATCCCGGAGATTCCCTTCTCGATGGAAGTAGTTGCGGATAAGGTACGCGAGCGCGACCGCTGCGATGCGAAGTTTTCGATTATCGTTGTCGCCGAAGGAGCCTGTGAGTGCGACGGCGAACTTGTCTATCAGGATGCAGGCGACCACATGCACGCGCCGCGTTTGGGCGGCATCGGCTTTCGCGTCCGCGACGAGATCGAGCGGCGCACGGGAAAGGAGACGCGCTGCGTCGTGCTCGGACACCTTCAGCGCGGCGGCAGGCCTAACGCTTTCGACCGGATGCTGGCGACAAACTTCGGCGCGTGCGCCACGCGCGCCCTGATGCGCGGCGAGCGCGGCGTGATGGT
>JACDAW010000265.1 GCA_013695245.1 Pyrinomonadaceae bacterium
GCTCGAAGGCACGAATTTGTGCGCGCTCGGAGCTAATAACGCTATCGCCGTGCTCGCGGCGGCCGAACGCGGCGGACTTTTGAACGCGCCCGACATCTACATGGACAAGATCGTTGTCGGCCCCTCGTCGCGCGGCGCAGTGGATATTGACGCGCCCGTGAAAGAAAACTTGAAGAACATCGCACGACGCTTGGGGCGTGACATTGAAGATTTAACGGTGATCACGCTCGACCGCCCGCGCCATAAAAAACTGATCGACGAAGTGCGCGCCTCCGGCGCGCGCATTCGTTTAATTTCAGACGGCGATCTTTCGGCAGGAATCTCGGCCGCAGTTGCGGGCACAAATATTCACGCCTTGATGGGCATCGGCGGCGCGCCCGAAGGCGTAATTACGGCCGCCGCGATGCGATGTCTGAATGGCGAGATTCAAGCGCGGTTGGTTTTCGACCCGGAAAGGTTGGGTGTAGATCGCGACAAGATTCCTGATCGCGACAGAGTTTTGGGGCGCTTGAAAGAGATGGGCATCACCAACCCCGGCAAGGTTTATGACACGAACGATCTCGCGCCGGGCAGAAAGATCATTTTCGCCGCGACGGGCGTGACTGACGGCGCGCTCCTGCGCGGCGTGCGCTTTTTCGGCGCAGGCAAGCGCACGCATTCGCTCGTGATGACGACCGAAGCGCGTCACATCCGCTTTATTGACACGGTGCACGTCGAAGGCGGGCCTGACACGGTGATTCGTTTTTGATTTTGTTTTCAGGTGCAAAAATGTACACTACGTGGCGTCATATAAATTCGGGCGTGAACATCTGAGCGGAGATAAGTGTATCTACGGGCGATAGAGAATGCGTGCTACGGTCAATGAATATATTCCGCAATTCGTGGGAACAGATGCGAGCGTTGGCTCTTCGCTGCGAAGACCGCTCATTGCGTGGTGCATAACGCTCACCATCGGATTGCTCGCGGTCGGCGCGTGTGTGCTTGCGCCCGTGAGCGCTGCACACAATTATCCGCTTCTGTCAGAAGTGATTTACAAGGGCTTTAGTCGTCTGTGTCACCAGATTCCCGAACGCTCTTTTCACGTTGACGATCATCCTTTCGCCGTTTGCGCGCGTTGCTTTGGACTCTACGCAGGTTTTGCGATAGGCGTCGTGTTATACCCGCTCCTGCGCTCGCTGAGGAAGCGCGATACGCCCGCGCGCGTGTGGCTCATCCTCGCCGCTTTGCCGACCACCGTTGATTTCGCGCTCGGCTTCTCCGGTCTGTGGGAGAACACGCATCTTTCGCGCTCAATGACGGGCGCGCTTCTCGGAGCGGTCGCCGCCTTTTATGTTGTGCCCGGTTTGGTTGACGTGAGCCAGACGGATTGGCGACGTTATTTCGCTAAGAGTTCTTGAAGTCGTGCGACAGTGTTTTGATCTGCAAATTTAGTATTGCGCAGAAGTTTACCCCAACTCTTTCAAAGGAAGTGAACTGAGAAATGGACAGAAAAATACAACCGGCGCTGATAGGCGGCGTGGCCTTCGGCATCTTGTCGTCAATCCCTTTCGTCAACCTGCCGAACTGCTGCTGCATCTGGGCAATCGTCGGCGGTGCGCTCGCGGCTTACATGTACATCAGTAAGTCGGAAGTTCCGGCGACTCCGGCCGACGGCGCGATACTCGGCGCAATCGCCGGAGTGATCGGCGCGGCGATCTACATGATCATCGGCGTGCCCATCGGCTACGTGACCGGCAACGTGGCGATGCGTATGCTCTACAGCTTGGGCGGCATTGATTTGCCGGGTCTGCTGGCGAGTCCGCTCTCAATCGCCAGGGCGCTGATCAACGGCCTCATCGTGAGCGTGTTCTTTGTGATCTTCTCGACCGTCGGCGGCTTGCTCGGAACCGTCATCTTCGAGAAGCGCAAAGGCGGCACGGGAGGCATGACGCCGCCTCCGCCTTCATCGAACTTCGGCGGAACGCCGCCTCCATCTTCCGGGTTCGGCGGCAATCAACCCGGAGGTTTTGGCGGCGGCGGTAATCAACCGGGTGGTGGCGGCGGAGGCTTCGGCTCAAATCAGCCGGGCGGATTCGGCGGCGGTCAACCCGGTGGTAGCGGCGGTGGCGGGATGGGCGGCAACCAACCGGGCGGGTTCGGTCGCTAAAAGATCATCGCAACGCTTGAGCGGCGCGGAATTTGCGCCCGTTGTATGTTGAAATATCATGCGCACGCTCGCGCCGATTCATAGTCCGGCGCAAGCGTGCGCGTGCTTTCATACCGCGTCAAAATTTTCGCGCCAAAAACGGATTGGCGATATTATTTACGTCGCACTGTTTGTTTTAAAGGTTAATGAATAACAAACTACAACCGGCACTGGTCGGCGGCGTGTTGCTCGGTTCGCTCTCGGCGCTTCCGCTCATTGGCGCGGCGAACATCTGTTGCTGCTTGTGGGCTGTTGTCGGCGGCGCATCGGCTACGTATCTCTACGTTCTGCGTTCGCCCGCGCGCGCCGAACTTGCCGATGGCATCGGACTTGGCGCAATGGCCGGAGCCGTTGGCGGCGTTATCTACTTTGTGATCGGCGTGCCGCTCAATCTGCTGTTCGGCAATATCACGTTTCGCCTCATGTACGAACTCACAGGCGCGACGGAGATGCTACAGAAAGCCAACGAACAATCGGCGTTATCGCAAATAGTGAGTGCTCTGTTCGGCGTCGTGCTGCTGGCGATCTTTTCAACCATCGGCGGCGCGCTCGGTGTTCCTCTTTTCGAGAAGCGCAAAAACGATCCGCCGCCCCCGAACTTCGGCCACCAGCCCCCAGCCGCTTCCGGTAATCCTACGAATCAGAATTTCGGCGCGCAGACGAATCCTTATCAAAGGTAGAGAATTTGAGTTCTCGTTCGGTAATCTCATCGCTAACTTCGGTTTAATAGCTCCGGCATCCGTTTGGCTGCGATGAGCGTCAAAGCTGCTGTGGATGAACGACGCGTTTGACCAGCAGGTTCTGACACATGCCGCTCACGCTTTCATGCGGCGAAAAGTTTGACTGGCAAATATCGCTTCTGTTCTCCGTCGCTTAATGTTTGAAGGTAGCTTGCTTCTCTTATGCAAGCGGCGCGAATCTTCTTTAGGAGATGCTTTCATCAATGCTTGTTTTCGCCTTCGCTTTACTGCTTGATTCAACCGACGAGCTGTTTCAAATCTTCGCCGATGGAGCAAAGACGGCCGACAACATCAGTCCGCTCTATCGCTTCGATTCATTCGACACGCTCATTCTCTCGCTCTACTTCTCGGTGCTCGCTCTGCTCGCCGTCTATGGCGCGTACCGCATCAAGCAAGTGATCGATTTCTGGCGCTACCGCCACATCGAGCCGAAACCCGCGCGCGTGTTTGACGACGCGGAACTGCCCCGCATCACCGTTCAGCTTCCGCTCTATAACGAGATGTACGTCGTCGAAAGATTGCTGAAGGCGGTGACTGAAATTGATTACCCGCGCGAACGTCTTGAGATTCAAGTGCTCGATGATTCGACCGACGAAACGAAAGAGCTTGCGCACGCGACGGTCGAACGTTACCGGCGCGAAGGCTTCGACGCTCACTACATTCACCGCGACGACCGTTCAGGCTTTAAAGCGGGCGCGCTTGAAAACGGCATGAAACAAGCGCGCGGCGAACTCATTGCGATCTTCGACGCCGACTTTGTGCCGAAGCCAAATTGTTTACGCAAGCTAGTTCACTTCTTTACCGATCCACTGACGGGCTGCGTGCAGATGCGCTGGTCGCACATCAACAGTTCTTACAACTTGCTCACGCGCCTGCAAACGATTTTGTTGGACGGTCACTTCGTCATCGAACAAACCGTTCGCACGCGCGCTGGAGGGTTTTTCAATTTCAACGGCACGGCTGGCATGTGGCGGCGCACGACGATTGAAGGAAGCGGCGGCTGGCAACACGACACGTTGACGGAAGACAAAGATTTATCCTTCCGCGCGCAACTGATGGGCTGGCGTTTCGTTTATCTTTTAAATGAAGATGCGCCGTCGGAATTGCCCGTTGAGATCAACGCCTTCAAAGCGCAACAACATCGCTGGGTGAAAGGCGAAACGGAAGTCGGCTTAAAACTCTTCCCGCGCATCTGGCGCGCGCCTGTTCCGTTGCGCGTCAAAGCAGAGATGTTTCTGCGTTTGACGTGCATTATCAGTTATCCCTTGATGATCCTCGTCAGCTTCCTGCAATTCCCCTTGCTCGTCGTACGCTACAACAGCGGCTTTCACAGCCTCATGCTGCTCGATCTTCCCTTGTTCATCTTCTCCACGCTCTCGGTCGTGCTCTTCTACGGCACAAGCATCTACACGCTCGACGGGCGGCGCATGACACGCTTGCTCTACTTGCCGCTCATGATGGCTCTAGGCATCGGACTCGCCTTCTCAAACGCCCGCGCCGTGCTCGAAGCTCTGCTCGGTCACAAAACCGAATTCGTGCGCACGCCGAAATACAAAGTTGAAGCTGGGAAAGATGAAACGTGGAAGCGCAAGAAATACAAAGGCGGACGCGGGCTGCTGCCGATTTTAGAACTCGCCGCATCAGTTTATTTCATGCTCGCCATCACCTACGCCGTACGCATGGAACTATGGGGCACGATTCCGTTTCTGATGCTTTTCTGCTTCGGCTTCGCTTACATGGGTGCGATGAGTTTTCTGCAAACGTGGAGCGTTATAAAGCGTCTACAGGATTTCTGGCGGCCACTTGCTTCGGATCGTCGTGCTTAACGGGTGCAACTAATACTCCGTGAGTCTGAAGTTGAAGGATAAAGACGATGCGCGACGCGGCGGCGAAACGACGGTCGGCTTCGGCGTCTGTAAAAATGGCACAATTGTGCCATATAAAATGGGCGGATCCGCCCATGCGCTTTTGGTATAATTCTTCTATTATACGGTAAATCTAAATCAGCTCTCTCCAAGATGAGTATGTGTCAGGAGTTTAAGATTAATAGAGAGTAAAAGTTAGTTTACCGAAACAATGAACCATCAAGGCTTTGGTGGAACGAACCCGGCACCCTCTTGAGTACCCGTTTTGTCAATTAGCCACTTGAAGAAACTCTCGATCTGCTGTCGCAGCTTGCTCGCCACCCAATTGTAGTACTACTC
Source organism: Pyrinomonadaceae bacterium (assembly GCA_013695245.1). Taxonomy (GTDB): domain Bacteria; phylum Acidobacteriota; class Blastocatellia; order Pyrinomonadales; family Pyrinomonadaceae; genus JACCYN01. The sequence continues at coordinate 5,130 of JACDAW010000265.1, forward strand.
GAGGTTGCTCAACTCTTTGCCTTTTGGTTTCTTTTCGGACATTAATTTCTAATGTATGACAAATCTCTTACTAGTAATTAAGGAATGCGAATCAAGGGTAGAAAATTGCGCGTGTTGAAAACAAAAGACTTACGAAAAACGCTTCAGAACTTTCGCGCTGACGCAGCCCATAAGTTACTGATTCTACATGACTGATTTCTACTCTTGATTC
>JACDAW010000266.1 GCA_013695245.1 Pyrinomonadaceae bacterium
TCCGAGAATTCGGCGGCGTGAAAATAGGTTTGTTCGGTGTTCTGACGCCGGAGACGGCGCGCACATCGAAGGCCAGCGCGGATGTTCAATTCCTCGATCCGTGCGAAACTGCGCGAAAAACCGCAGCCGAGATTCGCGCGCAGGGAGCGCAAGTAGTCGTCGCGCTAACGCATTTAACGATGAGACAGGATAAGGCTCTCGCGGCCTGCGCGCCACTTGACGTGATCATCGGCGGGCACGAACACTCCCTGCTGCAATCGCTCGCGGGACGCACGCCGATTTTTAAAATGGGTTCGGATGCGCGCAATCTCGGTCGCATTGATCTCAACATCGAAGCGGCGACTGGCAAGCTCACGAGCATTGATTGGGAGATTATTCCGGTCACGAATGAAGTGCCGGACGAGCCGCAGGTGGCGATACTCATCGCGGAATACGAAAAGCGTTTGTCGGCGGAACTCGACAAGGTAGTTGGGAGCACAGGCGTGCAACTCGATGCGCGGCAAGAAACGAATCGTTCGCGCGAAACGAATCTCGGCTCGTTCGTCGCCGACGCTTACCGGCAAGCGTTAAAGGCGGACGTGGCGCTTCTTAACGGCGGCTCAATTCGCACCAACGCGACGTTTGGTCCCGGTGCGCTCACGAAGCGCGATCTGCTTTCGATCTTGCCGTTTGAGAATCACTTGGTGAAGATTGAGGTAACGGGCGCGCTCTTGCGCGAAGCGCTTGAGCATGGCGTGAGTCAAGTTGTTGAAGAGCGTGAAGCCGGGCAGTTTCCGCAAATCTCTGGGATGCGCTTCGTGTTTGACGGAAGGCGTCCGTCGGGCAAGCGCGTGGTGAGCGTCAGCATCAATAATCAGCCGCTTGACGACCGCAAAACTTACACGCTCGCCACGAGCGCTTATGTATATGGCGGCGGCGACGGCTACACGATGCTTCGCAGTGCACGTCCGGTCATCAACGCGGAAGAAGGCCCGGTCGAAGCGGATGTGTTAATCAACGCGGTCGCGCAAGAAGGGCGCGAGATCAAACCGCAACGGGACGGGCGCATTCGTCGTTTAGACGACGAAAGTGAGAAAAGGTAAAAGTAAAAAGGCAAAAGTGTGGGCAAAGCTGACAGCTTTGATTTGAAGATTTCAGATTAAAATTCACGCCGCGAGGCGTGCCCACACTTTTACCTTTTGCTTTCTACCTTTTTACTTCTTCTGCGTATTCTTGCGCGGCATCGCGCTCCTTTTTCGTTAGTTTCACTTTGCGACGTTCTTCATCAACTGCGACATAGACGACTTCCGCTTCCGTTACCTGAACGCGCGAACTCGTGCCGCCGAGTCGCTCGGCTTCGACGACTACTTGCACCGTGACAGACGTTGTGCCGAGTCGTTTGATCTCGGTGTAGAAGCTGACGAGATCGCCGACGAAGACGGGTTGGTGAAAAAGCACTTCGCGCATGGCGATGGTAACAAAGCGTTCGTGATTGGTGCTGCGACGCGCTTCGATGGCGCCTGCCATATCAATGTAGCTAAGGATGATGCCGCCGAAGATCGTGCCGTGCGGGTTGGTGTCGCGCGGCAGAAGCGTAATGCGAATGGCCGGATCGCCGTATGAGTTCATAAGTGTGCTTAAGAGCGTTTGCGTATTGGAGCGGTGAACGTGCGTTGATTTTTCTTTAATAAAAACTTAGCGGTTAAAGCATGACTTGGCGCGGAGCGGGCTGTCAAGCGCGCCCGACTGAAGCTCCTTGTTAGTGCTGTTGACGGATCAACTTTGTTTCGCTGGCAAGCAGCGTTTGGGATGAAGATTAAAAAGCGATGAAAACATTCTCACTGGTGCTCTTGTTCGCCATTCTATCCGGTTCGGCGAACGGTCAAGCTTCTCTGATAGGGATCGTTGACTTTTATGGATTGCGGAGCGTCTCAGAACAGCGAGCGCGACAAGCGCTGCGAATCAAGGAAGGTGATGCGCTGCCCGCTTTGCTGGAAGATGCGCGAAGTCGATTGGAAGCCTTGCCGAATGTTGAGCAAGCGCGCCTTACAACCGTCTGTTGCGATTCGACGGGCAAAAGTATTCTTTACGTCGGGATCGGGGAGAAAGGCGCACCGGCTTTGCGGTTTCGAGTTGCGCCGCAAGGGAGAATTCGCTTGCCCGACAGCATGGTGCAAGCGGGCGAAGCCTTTGCCGATGCTTTTATAAGAGCAGTTCAGAAAGGCGACGCGGGCGAGGATGATTCTCAGGGGCACGCTCTATTTAATAATTCAGAAGCGCGCAGCTATCAAGAACGTTTCATTCAGTTTGCCGCGCGTGATTTGAAAACTCTGCGCGCCGCGCTGCGCCAATCGTCAGACGCAAAGCATCGCGCTTTAGCGGCCGAAATCATTGCCTACTCTGCAAACAAGCGCGACGTGGTGAAAGACCTCGTTTACGGAATGAGCGACCCTAACGATAGTGTGCGCAATAACTCGATACGCGCGCTCGGCATTATCGCCGGATACGCACAAGCCAACCCAAAGTTGCGAATTAAAGTTCCGGTGCAGCCGTTTGTGGCGATGCTCAACTCACTCGAATGGACTGACCGCAACAAATCTTCTCTCGCTCTCTATCACCTCACCGAAAAGCGCGACCCCGCGATTCTCTCCAGCATTCGTGAGCGCGCCCTGCCATCACTGATTGAAATGGCGCGTTGGAAGAATCCGGGTCATGCGTTCGCCCCGTTCGTTCTGCTAGGGCGCATCGGCAACCTTTCGGACGAAGAGATTTGGAAAGCAGGGAGTAGCGGCGACCGAGAAATCTTGATTGAGACGGTAATAAAGAAGCTCAAGGCGAATTAAACCGACGGCGTCTTTGCTGCGAATGGCGGATGAGCCGCAAAGATAGGTCAACGAAAGATGGGCGCTCTTCACGCGGCGCGCTTTGCAGTGCGCCGTCCTCGATCTTTTCAAGTTTCGCGGACGCTTCGCAGCCAACTGCCTTGCCCCAAGCAACATCAAAAAAGCTGCCGCTAACTTTGGTTTACTTTGGACGGCTCGTCTCTTAACCGCACGGGCTTCCTCTTTTAGCTGATTAACTAGACGTATGAAAAAAAATCGATTTTCCTCGCGCGTTAATAATTTCTCGCGCCGCGCCCTCTGTTCGTTCGCTTTCATCCTTCTCGCTTACTTTCAAATTCAAGCGCAGAGCGCGGCAGGGCGCGCCCGCTTTGATGTGACGAACTACCGCATCGAAGCGCAACTGTTGCCAGCCGAGCATCTCTTGCGGGCTACGGGCGACGTGACTTTCACGCCGCAGGATGCGACGCGCACTGTCACTTTTGAACTTAACGGTTCGCTCAAAGTGGATGCGATTGAACGCAACGGGCGCGCGTTGACGAACTTTGTGCAGGATGCGGCGGGAGCGGATGCTAGTTTAGGGCCGAACGTGCGCGTTGACTTGGGCGATGTCGTCGCGGCTAATCAACCTGTGACGCTTCGCTTTCGCTGGTCGGGCGCGCTCGTGACGCCCGAAGGCGGCCCCTTAGCGACGAAGCGTCTAGCTTACGTCGGTACGGATGTTTCCTATTTGATGTATGCGGCGCGCTGGTTTCCATTTCATGACTATGCGGCGGATCGCGCGACGGCTGACATTACCATCAGCGTCCCCTCAGGCTATGAGGTCGCCGGTTCAAGCGATGAAGCACCGCAACGCACAGCGGCGGGCGGCGGGCAAACGCGCTACCGCTTCGTTCATCGTCAGCCCGCACTCGTCGGCAACATCGTCGCCGGAAGATACGTGACGCGAAATCTGCGCATCGGCCCTTATGAATTGCAATTTCTTGTGCAGCCCGGTAGTGAAG
>JACDAW010000318.1 GCA_013695245.1 Pyrinomonadaceae bacterium
CATTATAAAGCGCTTCGTCGGTAAGAAGTTTCCCGGCCGTGCCGCGCCCGCGCCGGAGATCAGCAGCTATTGCTTGCAGTTGCGCGCTAACGTCGGAGACGTTGTTGTAGAGCGTCGGGTCGTTAAGGAAGCGCCCGGCCGAACCCTGTCCGGTTCGGATTAATCTGATTACTTCCTGCGATTCGCGGACAGTAGCGTTGAGGTTGTTGTAGAAAGCTTCGTCGTTAACGAAGCGGCCGAGCGTGCCTTGCCCTTCATTGATCTTTCGCGTGATGTCTGTAAAGCGCGCGGTTAAATCATTCAAACGATCCGTTAAATCTTTGCCGGATGAAGTTAGATCGGCGATTGTGCTGCCCGTTGAGGTGCGAAGCGCGTAGTTGGGTGTGACAGGGTTGCCGAGCGCGGTGCCGGGCGTGATGTTAATCAATTTGTCGCTACCGAGAATGCCGGGCGAGCCGAGTTGCGCGGTCGAGTCGGTGCGGATTCGCTCGGTTGCGGAGCGTCCGTCAATCTGGCTGTCAACCGCGAGCACCGCTTCAATCTTCGGGGAGTTCGGCTCTTCCGAAGGCGGCAGCAACTTCACATCTTCAACCTTGCCGATGCGCACTCCAGCCAGACGCACCTCCGAGCCGGGTCGAAGCCCATCGGCGTTAGCGAATCGCGCACGCAAATTCAACTTTTTAGAGAACGGAGAAATATCGCCGGAAGCGTTTAAGATCAGAAGAATTAAGACGGCGAGTCCGATCACGATGAACAACCCGACGCGAATTTCTTTCAGTCCGATAGTCTTTTTTGCTGGGGGCATATAGGCAAAGTGGGAAGGCGGAAGGCGAAAGGCGGAAATTCGGACACGCCGAGGGCGTGATTTAATTTCATTATTAATTCAAAGCTTCAAAGCTTTGTCCACACTTCATCCTTCCGCCTTCCTACTTCCTCCTTTCATTTAGTGTCCGCGTAAAAACTTGCTGATGTATGGGTCGGGAGACTTGCGCAGTTCTTCATCCGTGCCGCTAAAGATTACCTGACCTTCACGTAACATCAAAATCTTCGTGTTAATTAAACAGAGGCGTTCGCCTTCTTTTTCGTAAATGATCTCCCCGCTATCATCAACGACGGCATACTCGGATGTTAGATAATCGAGATTGTTCATCTCGTGCGTGACGAAAATCGAAGAGGCATCTTCGAGATCGCGTAGCTTAATGGCGAGTTCGCAAATGGTGCGCGCGGTAGGCGGATCGAGTCCAGCCGTCGGCTCGTCAAACATCACGATGCTCGGGCCGCCGACGAGGGCGCGGGCGATGCCGACGCGACGGCGCATACCGCCCGATAGTTCAATCGGCATTTTATCAATCGCATCTTCGAGATTAACGAACTGCAACATGCGACGCACTTCCTGCTCAACTTCCGTTTCCGGCACGCCCTGTTCGTGCAAACGATACGCGACGTTGTCATAAACGGAAAGCGAATCGAAGAGCGCGCCTTCTTGGAAGATCATGCCGATGTTTTTGCGCACGCCCATCATTTCGAGTTCCGTGTAGTTTGTAATGTCTTCGCCGTCAACGAGAATCTGTCCGCTATCGGGCTTCAAGAGTCCGAGCACGAGTTTGATCGCGGTGGATTTGCCGCCGCCCGATCCGCCGAGAATGATCTTCGTTTCGCCCTTCAGCACCTTAAAGCTCAAGCCGTCTAAAATCTTGCGGTCGTCGAAGGCGAGATGCACATCGCGGAACTCAATCGCGGGCACGATCCGATCTGAATCGTCCACTTCTTGAAAAGTGGACTCGGCTGCTTCTTCGCTCACGCTGCCGCCGTTTGGCGATTCGCGCAAGGTGGTTTGTCGGGGTTCTACTTCAGCAGATGCCATAAATAAAATTTTAGAGGCATTTAGGTCGGCATGTCTAGGAGAACTTGCAGGGCTTTAGCCAGAAAAAAATCGGTGATGATGACGACGATGGAAGCCGTTACCACGGCCGTCGTCGTCGAACGCCCGACGCCAACCGTGCCGCCCTCAGTTTTTAAACCCTGCCGACAGGCGACCGCCGCGATCAGAAACCCGAAGACAATCGGCTTGATGATGCCCCCGAAAATGTCGTTGGACGTGATGCCCTGCCGCACGGACGCGAAAAACATACCGGGAGCCATGCCATAAAGCAAAGTGGCTACCGTCCAGCCGCCGCAGATACCGATCACATCGGCGACGACCGTTAAGAGAGGCAACATAAGAATGAGCGCGAAGAGGCGCGGGGCGACGAGCTTACGATCAGGATCGGTTCCGAGCGCGCGCATCGCGTCAATCTGTTGCGAGACGACCATCGAGCCGAGTTCCGCAGAGATCGCTGAGCCGACGCGCCCCGTGACCATCAACGCCGTCAACACCGGCCCCAGTTCGCGCACCAGCGAGAGCGCGACGAGATAGCCGGTTTGATCTTGCGCGCCGTAGTATTTAAGCGTCGGGTAGGTTTGAAGCGTGAGCACGCCGCCGGTAAAAAATCCGGTCAGGATGATGATCGTCAATGAGCCGACACCGATCACGTCCATCTGCGCGATGGTTTCGTTGAAGTAAGTCGGACGCTTGAATAAACCTCTGGCGGCGCGCGCCGCCAGCAAAAAGGTTTCTTGAATTTCGAGAAGAAGACTCGTAGCAATATTCATTAAGGATGAAAAAAGAGCGTGGATGTTTAAAAACGCTGCGGGCGTAATAGAATGCCGCGCGCACCCCGATGCTTCTAAATTGGAAGAACGAACGACAGTGGTAAGCTAGCCGCTCAAGCCTGTCGAACGGCGCGATCTTCATTCGTCGTCAACAACTTTAACAGAAACGAAGGTTATGATGCGCAAAAAGAGGTGAGCGCGTCAAGCGGTAGAACGCTTTCGTAGTGTCCTAGTTTGAAATTCTTAAGCTTTGTTTATGCGTCTCAAAAGTCCAAACTAGGACACTAGGAACTCTTTAAGGGTTGGCGGGCGCGGCAGGAGCGCGGCGGCCGGGAGCGTTAAAGCGGCGGCGCGGGCGTAAGGAGTTGACGTTGCGCTGCCGTAAACGTTCGCGTTCGTTGCGGCGTTGCATCTGTAAGTCGCGGAAGACGCTTAACTGCTGGGAGGTGAGAACGCGGCGCACGCGCAACTCGGTGAGCGCACGCAGGCGGGTGTGAACAGCTTGTGCTTCGGATAATTGGCGTGCGCGCTCCTCGATCACGCGCTCATCGGCCGTCTCCGAATAGATCGCTTCGTCGAGAGCGCGTTGAGCTTCGCGCGTGCGCTGAATGCTCAAACGCAATTCACGCTGATTCTCTTGGCGAATGCGGCGAATCTGCGCGAGTTGCGCGGGAGTTAGATTTAACAAACGGATAAGCGGCACATTGCGCTGCGCGGGCGGATCGTCTTCCTGTGGCTCAATCGCTTGTGCTGGCACCACGCCAGCACAAGCGATGATGAATAAGAAAGAGAAAAGAAAGGATGTGAATTTATGGGCGGCGTTGTGCATCTGCTTCTTTAAATTCGATAAATGATTTATCCAATGTTTGCGGTCGAGTTTTAATTTACAACGTCAAGCAAGTCAGAGAGACGCGGAACTCCGTCGCTATTACGCCGCGCAATTGCTGATTGGCGTTCACGCGACGAACTCGCCACTGTCGAAGCGCGATTGCGAGAGCGTGTGTTGTTTCCTGAACGGTTTGATGCCGTAAGAGATACCGGAACATCATGCG
>JACDAW010000353.1 GCA_013695245.1 Pyrinomonadaceae bacterium
TGCTACTGAGATGGAAGGATCGTATCGCTCGCGCATAAAGGTCTTTTCTTAACTGCCCGTAAAGTTTTTAGAGCACCGACTCAAAAGCTTCTAAATAATCCTGCCCGACATCCGCGAGCCTCCGTGAAGCGATGAAGCGCTGAGCATTTTCCACACGGAGTTGGGCTTGTTGGGGATCGCCGAAATGCTTCATTAAAGCGTCGCACAATGATTGCGGCGAGTGCGGATCGAAGGTGAGCGCAAGCGAATCATCGGTGCCCAAGCGTTCAACAAACTGCGGGATGTTTGAGCAGAGAAGCGGCTTGCCCACATTCATTGCATCGAATATCATCGTGTTAAATCCGGCTTCGCTGATAGAGGCGGTGACGACAAGCGATGAGCTTTTATAAAGAGCCGCTATATCATCATCTCGCACGTACCCTAGGGCGAACAAATCCTCGCCGATCTTTAGTCCATGCGTATCGCTTCTTAAAAGATTCTCGGTGCTCGGCCCCGCAAACACGAGCGGCACGTTCACGTTCGACTTTTTTCTGAACAGCGCAAAGCCCTCAATGAGAGTTTCTACACGCTTATGCTTCGCCGCCCATCCGAGCGTGAAAATATATCCTTCAGTTAATCCGTAACGCCGAAGAGCATCGGATTGCCGGACGCTCTCATTTCTTTTATCTGGAGAAAGGTAAATACGTTTGGTGCGCGTCGGCGGCAGTTCATAAATTTTCTGTGCTTGGTGCATTACAAAGTCCGACGAAAATATTATGAGATCGGAAATTTGCGTCCACCTCCGCACCTCATGACGTAGCGGAGCGGTCACCTCGCCCCATGTATCCGTGTGCTCGTGCGCGAGATCGTGGAGCGTAATGACGACGGGTACGTGCGGCTGCCAATGCTCGCTTCCCGGAAGCGTAAGGTATGGATAAGGCATATAAAGCAAGTCGAAAGCGTTCATCCGTTCGTTAAGCCACTGCAAGCCCCGCCCATCTCCCAAGCGCAGTTTGCGCTGTTCCTCTTCGCATAGCTTTTGTTGGTAGTCCTTTAGGTGATCGCGCGATTTTCGCGGCAGCGCACGGCTGTCACGCACCCGGTTAAGCGCAGGAACGAGCGTTTTCCGCACGCGCGAATCCGTGCCGACATTGATCCTTTCAAAACTTACGTTCGGCAGACGGAACGGAGGCAGATAATTGTTGCTGGAATCGAAAAGCGGCCACATCAAGTGAAAATGCCAGCGAGTTCCGGCACTTCTCGAAAACTCTTCGAGAAGTTTAGTAGTGAAGAGTCGCACTCCGCCGCCGCTCACGATCTGATCGAAGATGCCGACGCGAATAACTTCATTTTCCATTCTTGATCTTTGCACATCTTACATCCCTTTTTGCGAAGCGGTAACGGCGATTCTTAAACAATTCACCTTTCCAACCGCACGTTATGCGGACTGATGGTGGTATGAGCGCAAATAAAAACTTTACACCAAACGAAACGGTTTGCAGCGCGATGAGTCTTTCTCTCTACAGATAATAACATAGGGAATTTTGGGGTGAGCTTCTTTGAAATATTTGTTTCCGAGCATTTATTTTAAGCAAGAGGATTCCAACTGATTAGAGATGATTAAGCTCCGGGCGCAGGGCTGGAGAGTGCAGACCGTTGCCGTGCTGATGAACTCAACCCGTGCCACTGTCAGAAAATGGGTGCGCGACTCGGTGGAAGGCAACACACCACAAGCTCATCCTCTGAAGCGTGCTTGAGGCGGCGGAGGTCGCCCACTGCGGCTTTAATTTGGCGACAGAGTTAATCAAACGGCGAAGTTCAAAGAGCAGATGCAAGATGTTGCGATCAGGCTTGCGCGTCAAATCCGTTCTAAGATGGCTGCCATCTCTGCCCCCAGCGCAACAGCCATGGGTTAAGCGAACGCACATTTGCGCGTTGGCGGACGATTATTTAGGATGGTTGAAAGGGAACGAAAGAGTCTTTCAAATGATCACAGCGCGCAAGAGTCGGTGGTTTGAAAAAGCCTTTGAAATTTACAACCGTAATCTCCTTGCGCGACGGTTTCGAGGTTTGCGCGTCGCCGGATTACATCATTTGATGAAGGAACGCGCGTGTGTGCCGCTTGTGCTCTATGCGAATCATTCGAGTTGGTGGGATGGATTAGTTGCGTTTGCTATTTCACGCTATTGCAAGCTCGACGCCTATGCGATGATGGAAGAACGACAGTTGCGCGAGTATCCTTTTCACCGCAAGATCGGCGCTTTCTCCGTTGTGCGAGAGAAACCGCGTGAAGCGTTGCGGAGCATCCACTATGCAAGCGAGCTGTTGCGAAACACGAATCGCGCGGTGTGGATTTTCCCACAAGGCGAAACGCAGCCGAACGACGCGCGACCGCTCAGGCTCTACACGGGCGCGGCGCGCATCATTGAACGCACGGGCAACCTCTTAGCCGTGCCCGTCGCCATCCGTTATGAGTTTCTTGACGACTTTAAACCCGAAATCTTCACGCGCGCGGGTGAGCCTGAACTTATCGAAGGCCATCGAACACATGCGAAGAAACTAACAGTCCATTTTCAAACGTCGCTCACGCGCACGCTCGACCATATCCGCTCCGACGTGCTTGCATCGAACTTATCTGATTATAAAGAGATCATCGCATCGCGGAGAGAGTAGAATGGGCGAAGAAGCTTCGGGGCAAACACAGTAAACAGAGGTGAATTAAAGCGGTGGTAAAGGGAGCAGGAACAGTTTACGTCTGCCAGAGTTGCGGCAATCAATCGCGTAAGTGGCTGGGCAAATGCCCGGACTGCGGGGCGTGGAATTCGTTTGTCGAGGAACGCGCGCGAACGGCAGGAGGAAAGGAAGCGGGGCGGAGCGCGGGGCTTGGTCTGCGACAATCCGCGCCCGTCGCTTACGGCGACATCGAATCGCAGATGGAAGCGCGCACTTCGTCAGGCATCGCTGAGTTTGATCGCGTGCTCGGCGGCGGCGTCGTGCCCGGAAGCATGGTTTTAATCGGTGGCGATCCGGGGATCGGTAAATGTCTCGTCGGATCGAGTCGCGTGCTCGATCCGGCTTCGGGTGAATTCTCGTCGATCACGAATTGGATCGGCGGTGAAAAATTTGTGCTGTCTCTTGACGAAACGACGCAGCGACTTGCGCCGCGCGTGGTGACGGCTTTCCACGACCAAGGCGTGCGTCCTGTAGTCAAAGTCACGACGCGGCTCGGACGAACGCTGTGTTGCACGCCAAGCCATCCGTTGCTAACGCCGGACGGTTGGAAAAGAGTTGATGAGTTAGACGCAGGCGCGCGCATCGCCGCTCCGCGCGCGTTGCCCTTTTTCGGTAACGACCGAATGGCGGAACATGAAATCAAGTTGCTCGCTTACATTCTTTCCGATGGTTCGGCGCAGAGCAGCATAAACGTTACGACGGCGCTCCCGGAAGTTGCCGCCGACCTTCAAGAAGTCGCCGGACGATTCGGGCTACAACTAAGAGATTATCCGAAACCCGGAAGTCTGGCTCGACAATATCGTTTTGTGCAGCCGCACGGACGACGCGCGGAACTGCGTCAAAGAATCGCCGAGTCGCTTATGCACGCACAGACGGCGGCAGGTGTGACGCGCGCGGCGTGGAGTCGCGCGGCCAATGTGAATTACGAAATGCTGAATGTGTGGCAGCGCGGCGAATGTGCGCCGAGCACAATTGAGCTGGAGCGTTTAGCCACCGCTGTGCGCGTTCCGGTCGCATCGCTCGCTCCTGAATGCGCGACGCAATCTCGTATGCGAACGAGCGTTGCGCAGTTTTTGGAATCGCAGAAGCTGCGTTATACGAAAGCCGAAAACAAGTTTGTGCCGGATTGCATCTTCCGCTTGCCGCGTGAGCAGGTAAAGCTCTTCCTGAAAGTTATCTTCTCTTGCGATGGTTCGGTCTATGTTGATAAACGCGGGCGAACGGGCGTGTCATACTCGACGATCAGCAAGCGTCTGGCTGAAGACGTGCAGCACTTGCTGCTGCGCTTCGGCTTCGTCGCCAAACTTCGGGTAAAAAATAGTCGCGTAAGGGAGCGCGCATACATCGCTTATGAAATTCAATTGCTTGGAGTGGCGGAAACTAAACGCTTCTTGTCGGAAATAGGCATCTGGGGACGCGCAGAAGCAAAAGCGCGGATCGCCCGGATGCCGCTTCCGCGTTTATCGTCCACGCATTTCGACACGTTGCCAACGGGAGAGAATTTTTGGAGCGTTTTACGAGAAGTTGTTGACGGCGATTCGTTTGAAGAGATTTCGGCGAAAGCCGGAATTACGATTCGCAATCGTCGCCACGAACGACCTCTCTGCCGTAGCACAATCGCCGCGCTTGCCCGCGCTTACCCTTCGTCTTACTTGCAGCGGATGGCGCACAGCGAAATTTATTGGGACGAAATTGAGAGCATCGAAGCGGCGGGCGAAGAAAGAGTTTATGATCTATCGGTAGCTTCACAGGCGAACTTTGTCGCTAACGACCTTATCGTCCATAACTCGACTTTGCTCTTGCAAGTCGCCGATAAGATCAGCACGGGCGGCGCGAGTGTGCTCTACATCTCCGGCGAGGAATCCGAGCGGCAAATTAAGATGCGCGGCGAGCGTCTGGGGATCGAAGCGACGAATCTTTACCTCCTGCCGGAGACGAATCTTGAAAACATTCTCGACACGGTTGAACGCATCAATCCCGGCGCAGTAATTGTTGATTCAATTCAAACAGTGTTCTCTTCCAAAATCGAATCTGCACCCGGCTCTGTTTCGCAGGTGCGCGAAGTGGCGGGACAGTTGTTGCTGCTCGCCAAAAGTCAGACGATCCCTGTCTTTCTCATCGGTCACGTCACGAAGGAAGGCGCGCTTGCTGGCCCGAAAGCGTTGGAGCACATCGTTGATACGGTGCTCTACTTCGAGGGCGAGCGACATTACAACCACCGCATCGTGCGCGCGACGAAGAATCGTTTTGGCGCGGCGAACGAATTGGGCGTGTTTGAGATGACTGGCGCGGGATTGGTCGCGGTCGCCAATCCGTCGGAGATGTTTTTACAGGAGCGACCGCAAGGTGTTGCCGGGTCGGTCGTCACCGCCTGCATGGAAGGGACGCGCCCGATGCTTGTTGAGATACAGGCTTTAGTTTCAGGATCGAAATACGGAACGGGGCGGCGCATGGCGCAAGGTTTTGACGCGAACCGCATCGCGCTCCTGATCGCCATGCTTGAGAAGCGTGTCGGGTTTCATTTGATCGGCGATGACGTGTTCGTCAATGTTGCAGGGGGACTTGAGATTGACGAACCGGCGGCGGACTTAGGCGTGGTCGCCGCCATCGCGTCGAGCTTTAAGAATGCAGCGATTGATCCGCAGACTGCTGTTTTCGGCGAAGTTGGTTTAACGGGCGAAGTGCGCGGAGCGTTGCAGGCGCAGCAGCGCGCGCGCGAGGCGCAGACGCTCGGCTTTAAGAAAATCATTATGCCCGCGACAAACACCGCTGGACTCGAACGCTTGCTCGGCGTGCGCACCGTCGGCGTGCGCTCGGTGGATGAAGCTTTAGACGAACTGTTCTAACAGCCTGTTGAATTTTCGTTGAACTGAATGCCGCTTGATTAAAGGTAGTCATGAGAAAGCACTGAGGAAACAGAAATGTCTAAATTTGAGCTTTTAGTATCAAGCATCATCTGCGGCATCGCTATCACATTCGTGCTGACTTGGACAGCCACCTCTATAGATAATAAAAACCTGTCTCGTGTATTACTGTGGCAAGCTGTAATTCCGGTGTATCTCGCAGGGCCAGGGCCAATTCTTTTGGCCATAATAAACAAGGAAACCCCATCTATGAAGGCACTCCAGTTCACATGTTAGCTGGATTAATCGGGTTGATTTTAGGAGCCCTGATTTATTCTGTGGTTAGTTACTTTGTGTTGCGGGCTTTGACACGCTCAAACTCAAACGAGCCATCTGAAGGCGTATAATGAGATTATGGTGACGCACCGGGCGGGAGCGTGTTAATATCGTCTTCCTATGCGTTCTGACATTATTCTCATAAGAATAGTTTTCACTGCGATCTTAGTTGCCGCCGGGTATGTGCTCCATCCGGTTCCGGGTAATCCCGTCTTCTCCGCGCTGGTGGCAATCGTGATCGCGGTCGCAATTATCTTCTTCGAGCTGCGCATCCGGCGCGCGTCGCTTAAGACGTTGATCGGCGCGGCCGTCGGCTCGATCATGGGCATCCTCGGCGCGTTTCTGATCGGGATGCTGATCAGCTATCAGGAATCGCAAGCCGTGAGCGGCGAAACGAAAGCCTTCTTGACTCTCGCCTTGATGTTTCTGATGGCTTACATCGGCCTGATGGTGGGAGCGGCGAAAGGCGATTACTTAGACCTTGCCGCGCTCGGCGGCATATTCAGCGATAAAGCTGCGCGACGTGATTACAAAGTCCTCGACACCTCTGTGATCATTGATGGACGTATTGCCGATGTCGCTGAGGCCGGATTCTTGGGCGGCACGATTGTGATTCCGCAATTTATCTTGCGCGAGTTGCAGCAGGTGGCCGATTCGCCCGATTCCTCGAAGCGGCAGCGCGGGCGGCGCGGTCTCGACATGCTGCAGCGCTTGCAGAACAACAACGCGCTCGACATTCAGATCGTTGACACGGATTTCCCGGCCGTGCGCGAAGT
>JACDAW010000362.1 GCA_013695245.1 Pyrinomonadaceae bacterium
GAGACGAAGGCGCGCGCCATCTCCGCGAGCGAATTGTCGGTGCGCTGGTCGAGCGTGTGATCGAGAAAGAAGTAGGAAGTGACGGCGAAGGCGACAAGGACGAGCGCGAGCACGCCCGTGTACCACAGTGTGAGCCGCGCGCGTACCGAATCAAACATCAACTTTCGTCTCAAGCGCTGCGCCGCATAATGATTCGCCATCGTCCGGCGCGTCCTCGTCGCCTGCGCTCATGACTTCGCCGGTTTCCTGACGATGCTCAAGCACATATCCCGCGCCGCGTCGCGTGTGGATTAACGGCACGGATGATTGGTCGTCAATTTTGCGGCGCAGACGATTGACGTAAACCTCGATCAGATTCGAGAACGGATCGAAGTTTTCATCCCACACGTGCTCGGCGATTTCGGCGCGCCCGACGATGCGCCCGCGCTCGCGCGCCAGAAACTCAAGCAGCGCATACTCCTTTGTCGTCAAATCAATCGCGCGCCCGTCGCGCGTCGCGCGTTGCGCCCGCGTGTCGAGTTCTAAATCTGCGACAGTGATTTTTTCCGGCCGCAACTCGCCGCCGCGCCTGAGAAGCGCACGCAACCGCGCGAGTAGTTCTCCAAACTCAAATGGCTTGGTGAGATAATCGTCCGCGCCCGTGTCTAAGCCGCTAATGCGGTCTTCCACCGCGTCGCACGCCGTTAGCATTAACACGGGCACGCGCTGGCCGGAGGCGCGGATGCGGCGACACACCTCGAAGCCGTCCGGTTGCGGAATCGTCACGTCAAGAATGATCACGTCGTAGTCGTTAATCGAATTTTGATAAAGCGCGTCATCGCCGCACGTCGCCACGTCCACCGCGTAGGTTGCTTCGCGCAAACCGCGCGCGACGAACCGCGACATGCGCGCATCATCCTCAACAAGTAGTAATCGCATTTGCTTTGAGTTTTAGACGAGACGCCTGTTCGCTCGTTGCACAATGAGAAACGCAAGCGCTCAACAACTATCACCACTAGGCGCTTAATGAAGGCGCGGCTCCGTAAACGGCAAGTCCACCGTCACCGGGTTATGATCAGAGATGCGGCCTTCGATGCTGTAATTCAAAGCCTTGAGCGTGCGCCCGAAATGCGGCGAGAAGCGATACGAATGCTCGGCGACAGATGCTTCGTTCGATACGGGCGGCTTAATGAAAATCCAATCGAGCTTGAATTGTCCGATAAATCCGAAACTGCGTTCGACGCCGGAAGTGCTAACGAATCCTCTGCGTTCACGTTGATTAGAGTCCGCGAGAGTTCCGATATTGCCGTTAATCGAACGCGCGCTCTCGCCGCGAAAATCAAACGCGCCGCCATCGCTGAAGCGGAAATTCTTTAGCGTGCTGAAGAATTTAGATTCCGGGTTAGAGGCGAATAGCGGGACACTGCTAAATTGCTTCTTGATTTCGCGCCGGAGCGATGTCGGTATCGCATCGCGCCCGGAAGTGTTTAGGTCACCGGCGAGCGCGACCGGGTTGTTGATGTCTTTAATTTGTATCAGCACTTCCTCCAACTGCTTCACGCGGTCGCGGGGTTCGGCGCGCGCTTCGAGATGCGTTGTCACAATCGTCATACGCCCTGAGGGGATTTCCGGGTCTGTAATGTCGGCGAGCAACATCATTCGCCCGCCGCGTCGGACTTGCCGAATAGTATTCTTTTTAAAAACCATTTGGCCGATCTTCCGTTTAACTCGCTCCAAGCCCGGCATCTCCCTCCGCTCGTCCGCATACCAATCGTATGATTGATGCTGGAAGGGAATCATGCGCACGTTTTCGAGCGGGAAGCGGCTGAGGATGGCTGAACCATGCAATCCCTTGTAGCGCGCCGGATCGACTTTCCCCGCGCTTACATTTTGCGCATGATTTACAGGCTTCGTCTGATTTCCAACCGTGCCCGGATCAACCTCGACAAACTCGACGCCGTAAGCGTAATTCATTCCAAGCGCGGCGGCGAGGTCGCGCGCCACATGATGATAATCGGAGCGTTGCATTCCCCAATCAACTTCATTAAGCACGACGACATCGGCCTCTTTAAGCAGCGCCGCCTGCTCTAACACCAACTCACGCCTGTGGCTTCCGCGCGGTAATTTCGAGTCGTCCAGCAAATGAGAAAATTTCTCCGGGTCAGCAAATGCGCGCTCGATTGATTCATACTCAAGCCCTTGTTCGATGTTCCAGAAAACAACGCGCAAGAATCTTCCTATCCCTTCTGTGTCTGGCTTAAGCGGTTTCACGCCGCGCGCTGATGCGGCGTTGCTGACGAATGGCGTTGTAAGCAGACGTTCCAATTTCACGCGAAGAGCTTCAGGCAACGTCTCCTGTTCGTAGAGTTG
>JACDAW010000377.1 GCA_013695245.1 Pyrinomonadaceae bacterium
TTATCGTCGCCGCCGCCGGTTTGCGAACCTGTGCCGCTTGCACCGGCCGCAGAAGCTTGACCGCCCGTGCCTCCGGCATCCTCTCCGCTGCCAGCCGTGCCGCTTTGGCTGTAGAGAGCTTCGGCGAGTTTGTGAGAAGCGGTTTGCAGAGCGTTGAAAGCGTTGTTCATTCTTTCAGCTCCGCCTTCTTCGAGCGCCTTCTTCGCGTCGGCGAGCGCGGTTTCGATTTCCGTCACGCCCGCGCCGTCGAGCTTCTCACGGTTTTCGTTAAACGTCTTTTCAACTTGATACTGCAAACCATCGAGACGGTTGCGCGCTTCGATCTCTTCGCGGCGTTGCGCGTCTTCCGAAGAATGTGATTCGGCTTCGCGCATCATGCGGTCAATCTCATCTTTCGAGAGACCGGACGAAGAGGTGATCGTGATCTTCTGCTCGCGCCCCGTGCCCATGTCTTTCGCCGAGACGTTGACGATGCCGTTGGCGTCAATATCAAACGTCACTTCGACTTGCGGCATCCCGCGCGGTGCGGGCGGAATGCCGATGAGGTGAAACTTGCCGAGCGTGCGGTTGTCCGTCGCCATCGGCCGCTCGCCCTGCAACACGTGAACTTCAACACTCGTCTGATTATCAGAAGCGGTCGAGAAAATCTCCGACTTGCGCGTCGGGATCGTCGTGTTGCGCTCAATGAGTTTCGTCGAAACGCCGCCCAAGGTTTCAATGCCTAAGCTCAAAGGCGTTACGTCGAGCAACAGGATGTCGGTCTTCTCGCCCGAAAGGACGCCCGCTTGGACGGCCGCGCCGACCGCAACGACTTCATCCGGGTTAACGGATTTGTTCGGCTCTTTACCGAACAGCCCCTTCACTATCTCTTGTACTTTCGGAATGCGCGTCGAACCGCCGACGAGAACGATCTCATCGATTTTATTCGCTTCAACGCCCGCGTCCTTGATCGCTTGTTCAACCGGAGTTTTCAAGCGCTGCAAAATCTCTTCGATCAAGCCCTCGAATTTAGCGCGCGTCAGTTTCATCACAAGGTGCTTCGGCCCTGATGCGTCCGCCGTGATAAAAGGCAGATTGATCTCCGTCTCCATCGCGGTCGAAAGTTCGATCTTGGCTTTCTCGGCCGACTCTTTCAGGCGTTGCAGTGCCATCTTGTCGCCCGCCAGATCAATGCCCTGATCTTTCTTAAACTCTTCGATGATCCATTTGATCAAACGCTCGTCAATGTCGTCGCCGCCGAGGTGCGTGTCGCCGTTCGTTGATTTAACTTCAACGACGCCTTCGCCGACTTCGAGGATCGAGATGTCAAATGTACCGCCGCCGAAGTCAAACACGGCGATGGTTTCGTCCTTCTTCTTATCAAGCCCGTAGGCGAGCGCGGCGGCCGTCGGTTCATTAACGATACGCATCACTTCGAGTCCGGCGATCTTGCCCGCGTCTTTCGTCGCCTGACGTTGCGCGTCGTTAAAGTAAGCCGGAACGGTGATCACGGCCTTATCAACTTTTTGGCCAAGATAATCTTCGGCCGACTGCTTCATCTTTTGCAGGATCATCGCGGAGATTTCCGGCGGTGAATAATCCTTGCCGCCCGCCGCAACGCGCACGTCGCCGTTGCCCGCCCCTTGAACTTTGTAAGGGACTTGCTTGATCTCTTCCGACACTTCGTCGAAGCGACGCCCCATAAAACGTTTAATCGAATAAATAGTATTTTCGGGATTTGTGACAGCTTGGCGCTTGGCGACTTGCCCAACAAGACGATTACCGTCTTTCGTAAAAGCCACGACCGACGGGGTTGTGCGTCCGCCCTCTGAATTAGTGATCACGGTCGGCTCGCCGCCTTCCATCACAGCCACAACAGAATTGGTTGTTCCCAAGTCAATTCCGATAATCTTGCTCATTGTTTTTCGTTCTCCAGTATTTTCAACCGTCGCCCCTTGCTGCTCTCTTAATAGCTGCGAGCCAAGCCGCGATGCGGTCGGATCGTTCTAGTTCTAAGGTGAATCAACATTAACCGCAGGTATTTAGAGTCTTTCGACTTGAACACAACAGCAATATAATAGTTGAGTCCGTCTTTGTCAACTTAGATTTAGTAAGCCGATCACACGTTGTACGATTGATGAGATTTAACTTGTTTTCAGGCGTCAATATCCTTCTCTGTACGTTCTTCATTGAGTAAACGCGACGAGAAATATACATAATGCGCCCCGGAAAGTAGCGCGAGGGCGAAGACTGTCGTATAAATCGTTGGCAAGTAACCGCTTATCGTAGGCATTAAGAGAGCGGTGAGAATATAGACGAGCGCAAAAATTTGCACGACCGTATTTACCTTACCGAGCCAAGACGGGCGAAAACCGCGAAACCCAGTAACGATGTTGATCGCTGCCGCGCCGACGACAATGAAGATGTCGCGGCTAATTACGGAAGCCGTCACCCAGAAAGGCACAGGAAGGTGGCGCGGCGTCGGCTGCGGCACAATCGAGGGCAGCGAAAGAACGATAAACGACGTAACAAGCAGGAGTTTATCTGCGATGGGGTCGAGAATCCGGCCGAACTCCGATTTTTGATTGAAACGCCGCGCGAGCAAGCCGTCTAGACCGTCCGTGACTCCGGCGATGACGAAGATAGCGAGCGCGTAGCCGAATTTTTGATAGAAAAGCAGTGAGACGAAGACCGGGATCATCACCATGCGGATCACGGTCAAGAGATTAGGAATGGTAGCGACGCGCGAAGACATAAAGGAATTTCTGATTTTTGATTGCTGATTTTTGATTTAATCGTAGAGCGATTTTGCAATCTGCGCTTTCAAATTTAAGCGCGCAAATTACAAATCAAAAATCGCAAATCTAAAATCAAAAATCTTTTTGCCCGCCGCCGCAGCGTAGTTCAAGCAGAGCGACTTCCGGCAGGCAGCCGTAGCGGATCGGCAGCACGACCGTGCCCAGCCCGCGCGAAACGTAGATTTGCGTGTTGCCCTGCCGCCCTAGTCCGCGTAAAAGACGGCGGCGCGGCCGCCCCGAACGCGACGTTTCCGAGCGCCACGTGACTTGCCCGCCATGTGTGTGTCCGGCCAAAACGAGGTCAACTCCGGCGCGGGCGGCGCGGCGCAAGACGAGCGGATTGTGCGCCAGCAGAAGTTTCGCTTCACCCGCGCGCGATCCGGCAAGCGCAAGGTCTAAATCTTCCAACCCGACCATCGTATCGTCAACGCCCGCAAGCCAGAAAGATTCGCCGCTGTCTTCAAAACGCATCCCCTCGTTCGTCAACATTCGTATGCCTTCTGCTTTAAACAGATCGGTGACGAGGGCGGCGTCCGTCCAATGGTCGTGATTGCCAAGCACGGCGAAAACTCCGCAACGCGCCTTTAAGCGTCCCATCATCTCGGCGCACGGAGCGGCGTATTGGCGTTCGTGCGACACGTAATCGCCCGTCAGAGCGATGATGTCCGGTTGAAGATTATTGGCGATGCGGACGGCGCGCTCGATCTGCTCGCGCCCCGTCAAAGGACTGTGGTGAACGTCCGAGAGGTGAACGATGCGGAAACCGTCGAGGGCTTTGGGAAGAAGTGGAATAGTTACCGCATGACGCTCAACTGTAAGCGCGTAAGGTTCGGCGAAGGCGGCGCGCGCCGTTTGCATCAACCCTGAAGCAAGCCAGCGTAACGGCTTTGCTCGTTCCGGCGCGGAAGGCGGCGCTATGCCCGCGCGACGGCGACGACTACTGCTTGTCCAACGGATGTTACTAACCATTCTTTATTCGCTTTGCTGAGGGGAAGAATCAAAACGGCGTCCGTCTCTGGTAAGAACAAACGCCGCGATCTTAAAGCCCGCGTATTATAAAGGCCGGGGCTTGAGATCGCAATGCCGCAGACATCATTAAGAACTACGCTAATCGAACAAAGATTGTGGAACGGCCGTTGCCGCCTTTTTCACACGCGTTTTCTTCATGGCGCTTTTGCCTGATGGATGATGCGCAAGGTGTTCGGCATTGAAGCCGAGATCGCGTAAGTGTCCGGCGAATTTCGGTTCGCCGTGCATGGTGATAATCCTCTGCGCGCCGGATTCGCGCGCGGCGCGCACGAGATCGTCAAAGTCAGCGTGATCGGAGAGCGGCAGAATCAAATCCACGTCCTTATACATATAAGGCGCGCTTTTATGCAGCGCCCAACCCGTGAGCATGATCACGTAACGCCGTTCGATGTTTAAAACCATCGGCTGCTTGCGACAACCCGGCGGCGTCATTAGCACGCGGCCGCGCAGACGCGCGCGATCATATTTCTCATACTGCCCGGAAAACTCGACGCCCAACTCGCGGTAAATCTCCGTCACATTCCAAATCGATCCGTGCAGCGTCACGCGGTAATCTCTGCGCAGCAGCAACTCCAAAGCTTCCTGACTTTTACCGAGCGCGTAAGCTAACACAACGGGCACGCGATCATCCGAAAGAGCGCGATCTACGGCCGCATAAAGCCTGTCAAACGTCGCCACGTCCGGCGGAAAACGATATTGCGGATCGCCAAACGTTGATTCCATCACAAGCGTATCGCATGGAACGACGACCGCAGTTTCAGCCGCCACATTCGGACGCAACTTGAAATCGCCCGTATAAACAAGCCGCTCGCCTTCCGCTTCAACAAGTACCTG
>JACDAW010000382.1 GCA_013695245.1 Pyrinomonadaceae bacterium
TCGTCACGGCACGGCGCAGGCCACCAAAGCTGAAAAGTACCAATACGGCGCAATTGCCGGGGCGATTCTCGGTTCAGTTATCGGCGGCGGCCTCGGCAACGTCGTCGGGCAGGGAAGTCAGGCTGTAATTGGCACGTACTTCTTGAAGTTTAGCCGCGAGTATGAGACGGAAGCAGACATTCTTGGCGCACAGATCATGGCGCGCGCCGGATACGATCCGCGCGATCTGGCCAACATGTTTCGCACACTGCAACAGCAGGGCGGCGGCGGCGGCCCGGAGTTTTTAAGCGATCACCCGAACCCGGCGAATCGCCTCGCACGCATCAATCAAGAGGCCGCGCTCCTGCGCGTCTCTGGCGACCGCGCAAGTAATAACGGAGAGTTTGCGCGTGTGCAATCGCGTCTGCGTTCAGGCGGGCGCGCTGCTTCGATGGAAGAGATCGCGCGGAACAACGGCCAACGCTACCCGCACGGCGGAAATAGTAGCGATTATCCGACGAATGCTCGCGTCGGCGGGCGCGTTGCGTATCCTTCAGGTCGCTACCGGACTTACACCGAAGGCAACGATCTGTTGCGTGTGAGCGTGCCGGAGAACTGGCAGAGATTGCCTTCGCAAAGTTCGGTGTGGTATGTGCCTGAAGGCGGCTACGGACAGGGGCCGCAAGGCAATGCCGTGTTCACACACGGAACGGAGATCGGATTCAGTGGCACGAGCACGGGCGATCTGCGCCGCGAAACCGAGCAGTTCTTGAACGAATTAGCGCGAAGCAATCAGAACATGCGCCAGCAGAGCGGATTGCAGAATGGTTCGATCTCAGGACGGCAGGCACTAGCTATGACTTTCTCGAACGTCAATGAAGTAACCGGACAACGTGAAATCGTCACGGTTTACACCGCGTTGACGCGCAACGGAAGCGGCTTGTTTCATATGATCAGCGTCGCGCCCGAAAACGATTACCGTCAATTTCAGAGCGCATTCGACACTATCTTGCGCTCGGTGCGACTGTCCGATTAGCGAATAGCTAACAGGATAGAAATTAAAAAGCGGGAAGAACTTTGTAAAGTCCTTCCCGCTTTTTGTTGCTTAATGATAAGACGCATTTAGCATGATGCTGAGGCGGTTGGCATGGAGGAGGTGGCAGCGGCGAGTTGCGCGTGCGTCAATTTTCCCTTGTATTAAGTTTGAATAATTTCATCCGACGCTTTCTTAGCTTCTTGCCACAACTCCTCCATCTCGTCGAGCGTAGCGGCGTCGAGAGGTTTTCCCTGTACATTTAATCGTTGTTCGATGTAGCGGAAGCGACGACGAAACTTGCTGTTCGTTAATTTGAGCGCGGCTTCCGGCTCGACTTTCAAATGGCGCGCAATGTTGGCGACGGCAAACAACACATCGCCCGTTTCTTCGCGGACGCGAAGCTGTTTCGCTTCGTCGGAAGCCTCGCGTTCTTTGATTGCCGCGCGGAGTTCGTTTAACTCTTCGTGAAGCTTATCGAAAACTTGATCCACATGCTCCCAATCGAAGCCGACGCGCGCCGCTTTCGTCGTAAGTTGGTGCGCTTCCATTAGCGCCGGAACTTTCAGTGAGACGCCATCTAAAAGCGATGTTTCCTGTGCTTCTTTATCTTTTCCGGCGGCGCGTTTCTCTTCTGCTTTAATTGCTTCCCAGTTGCGTAAAACTTCGGCCGTATCGTCTGCGCACGCCGTGCCGAAGACGTGCGGATGACGCCGCACCATCTTCGAGTGAATCGCTTCCATGACATCGTAGATCGTAAAGTCTCCGCGCTCCTCTGCCACTTGCGCATAAAACACAATTTGAAACAGCAGATCGCCAAGCTCGCCGCGAAGCTCGGCAGGGCGATTCTGCCGTGCCTCTTCCACCGCCTCAAACGCCTCGTATGCTTCTTCTAAAAGCATCGGCGCGAGGCTCGCATAAGTCTGCTCACGATCCCAAGGACAGCCATCGGGTGAGCGCAGGCGGCGCATTAACTGAACAAGATCGTCGAACGTGGTTTGTGTCGTCTCCATCGGGTGATTTGTTTGTCGCTCAAAATTGTTTTGTGCATGGGATTGTAATCGGTCGCTTTGCGTTAAGGCAAGAATGGCGAACTCGCTTTGCGCGGGGCAAAGGTGTTTGCGGGTTTGCGGAGAAGGGTGTTAGCATCAACGTCAAGCGATAATTAAAAATTCATTGTGAAGATTCTGCTTCAAGGAGTTTTTCGTTAAGTCTTATGAGCGAAGAGAAACCAACATTCAAAGTTACAGATCGCCGCCTTTTTAACGCAGACGGCTCAGCGCGCGACATTGAGCGCGACACTATTCCGACCCATACTGCTCCAACCGACAATATCATCAATGCTTCGGCCAATGTAGCGCCAAGCGAAACAACGAGCGGAACGAGCGCGACAAACAGCGCGAGCGAGAGTCCGGCGAGCGCGGAGGCTGCGAGTTCGGCGAAAGAGACAAACCCGCTGTTTCTCGAATTGATGATGTTCGTTGCCGAAAACTCGGCGGCGCTGATGAGCGGGCATCCGCAGTTCGGCGGCGAAATCAATTTGCCAGTCGCAAAGCAGTTTATTGATATGCTCGGCGCGTTGCGCGAGAAAACAAGCGGCAATCTTTCAACCGAAGAACAGAGTGGCATTGACAGCTTGCTTAGCCAGTTGCGTATGCAGTACGTTCAGCTTTCAAGCGCGCCACAACAGCCCGCCGCGCCGCGCGGATTCACAGGCAGCGACATTACCGGAGGCAGATAAGCGAAAGGAGGAAGTAGGAAGGCGGAAGAATGAAGTGAGGGCAAAACTCTTCAGCTTCGATTTCATTCAAGGAATAAATTATTTAATTCGCGCCGCGATGCGCGATTGAAACTTCCGCCTTCATCCTTCCGTTTTCCTACTTAGATTCATGCGTTTGACTTTTCTCGGCACGGGCACGTCCACGGGCGTGCCCGCCATCGGCTGCGATTGCGAAACCTGCACTTCAACTGATCCGCGCGACAAACGCCTGCGCGTCTCCGTTCTCGTTGAACACGCGGAACAGATCGTGCTTGTTGATACGTCAGCCGACTTTCGTCAACAAGCTCTCCGGCACAACATCCGCCGCCTAGACGCCGTGCTGATTACGCACTCACACGTCGATCACATATTCGGTTTAGACGACGTGCGACCGATCAATTTCCGTCACGGCGCGCTCGGCGTCTATGCCCAAGAGCGCGTGTGGTGTGACATCCGCCGCGTCTTCAAATACATCTTTGAGCCGTCGCACTTCGGTGGTGGACTGCCGCAACTCATTCCGCACGTCGTCGAACCCTATGCGCCGTTCTGTCTCGGAAATGAGTTGCAGATCACGCCGCTCCTCGTGATTCACGGCCGCCTTCCCGTGATGGCTTATCGCTTCAACGACTTCGCTTACGCGACGGATTTAAGCGAACTGCCAACTGAAACGATGAACAGTTTGCGCGACCTTGATGTGCTCGTGCTCGATTGCCTGCGCATCAAGCCACACCCAACGCATCTCAACGTTGAACAAGCCTTAGCGGTAATCGAAAAGCTTAAACCGCGCCGCACTTTCTTAACGCACCTTGCGCACGACATCAAATATGCGCGCGATGCGCATCTGCTGCCTGATGGAGTTGAGTTTGCTTACGACGGACTTGAAGTTACATAGTTGTCGCGCATTCGATCTATGCGGCGGCTTAACATGGAAGGATTGTTGCTATTTTCAATTTGTATATTTTAAGTTGCAGCCCTGAGATCGCTGCTTCAATGATTTCCAAGTCTTCGGGTTTGGAGTTCAGCCGTTCAAACGCATTCTCCGTCAGCATTATTTCGCCACACTCGCAGAGGTCTTCACCCAGCTTTGACGCGAGATTGACTTCAGTGCCGTAAAGGTCGCGTCCCTCCGTGTTCACGTCCCCGCCCTGCACGATCACTCCCCGTAGCCGATGCCGAACGACACGCGCATGTCATTCTCTTTCGACAGCATCGTGTTCGCCGCGCTTAATCCATGCGTGATACTCTGACAAGCGTTGACGGCTTCATCAACGTCCGGGAACACGGCAAAGATGTTGTCAGCTTCCAACTTGATCACGTCTCCGCCGAAACCCTCGATGATCGGCACGGCGATGGTGCTCATGCGGTGAATCATGCTGAGGAAATAAACGATGCCGTGTTGAATCGTCATCCGCGAAAAGCCTGACATATCAAGCACGAATATGGCGCGCGTCTGCCCGTAGGTGTCGAAGATGTTTTTGTCTATCTCCGCTGCCCGCGCTGGATACTCATTCCGCTCCTGAAGCAGTTTCCCAAGCACTGAAGTCGTGATGTTCATTTAGTTGTCCCTGTGTTAATACTAAAGTTATGCAGAAATGCGTCGCTCTGACAAAGCGCAATCTCTACTTACCCATCTCTAGTCGTGAGATTTCGAGCAAGTAGCTGCAAGCATCAAGGTAATTCTGATCCTCAGGTAGCCAGCGATTCACTACATGATGCTGCCCAGATTTATACCCTTCGAGTAGAAAGCTCGCACCATCGAGACCTATTCTCCCGTCCTCCGTAGGCATTGACCAGAAGTTGGTCTTTCTCAATAACTCCTGAAAACGATCCCACTCTTGTTCAGTAATTGAGCGAGTCACATTAACCTTCAAATCCTTAGCACCGTACTGAGGTAGCCCGACGCTGGAGAGCTGTTTCACTTCTATGTACTTTTGATCTCCCTCGCGCCAAATGCGGACGGAGGCAGGCGGTTCAAATGATGGAAGAAAGAGAAAGCGGTAAGCCTCAGTATCTTCATCGAGGCATGAAAGAGGCGACTCCATCATCGCAGAATAGAATTGGGTGATCCACTCTACCTTGCGATCACTCTGGCTAAACGCTCCGACAGGGAAATAGTTGTCATAGGCGCATCTTTTAGAAGAAGTGGATTGGTAAAACCAGAACGCGGCGGCGGTGCCGATAATGAAGGTGAGAAGAGCGATGACGATTCTAGAGGTGATATGTTTCATACTATGCCGAGACCTTTCGCTGTAGTTTGTTCCGCCTAACCCCTGTTTGGATAGATTTATTACGTATAATACTCTAATCCAGTGTGATCATATATACAGATTCAATTTAACACTCTGAGAAGCGTATTATGAGGGAGAGTTCTGTATAATCACACTGCAATGCAATTTGGTTTTCCTACTTTATCCTTCTGCCTTCATACTTCATAATCGCTCGTCTATGCGTCTTTTCCACGGAACAGAAACGGCTGAGATCGCGCGCCCGACGGTGTTGACGCTCGGCGTGTTTGACGGACTTCATCTCGGTCATCAATTGATCGTGCGAACGGTGGTTGAGCGCGCCCGTGCTGTTCAAGCTGTGCCGACCGTGATCACTTTTGATCCGCACCCGCGCGCCGTATTGCATCCGCAGTCTGCGCCGCCGTTACTGCAAACTTTCGATCAGAAGATCGAAGCGCTCGGCGTGTTGGGCATCGAACAAACAATTGTCGTGAGATTCACGCCGGAGTTTGCGCAAGTAAGGGCGGCGGAGTTTTTGCGCGATGTGGTTTACGAACGCTTGCAGGCGCGCGAAGTTTACCTCGGCTGCGGCTTTTCATTTGGTTGGAAGCGCGAAGGCAACATCGAGTTGTTGAGAGAAGTGAGCATGCAACTCGGATTCTTCGCCGACGAAGTGCCGGAAGTGCGTCTGCGGGATGGGCGCATCAGTTCAAGCCGCATCAGAGAGTTGCTCGCCGCCGGGCGTGTGAATCTAGCAAGGCGCATGTTAGGGCGACCCTACGGAGTTGAGGGGCGCATCGTGCGCGGGGCTGAGCGCGGGCGCACGATTGGCTTCCCGACCGCGAATCTTCAGCCGCAGAACCGCGTCATCCCGCGCGCGGGCGTTTACGTGACAGCGACATTGATTGAAGGCGTGTGGCGCAAGAGCGTGACGAACATCGGCGTGCGCCCGACGTTTGAAGACGCAGGGGCGGAGCCTTCGGTTGAGACTTACGTTTTGGATTGGCAAGGCGACGTTTACGGCGATGTGCTGCGCGTGCGGTTTCTTCATCGGCTGCGCGACGAGCGGAAGTTTTCAGGAATTGATGAATTGAAGACGCAGCTTAAACGTGATGTTGAGCGAACAAAGCGTTATTTCAGGATGCGCGGCGTGCAGCGTTCGCTCTCTGTCACGTAAAACTTAAATTTCGGGAATCGAAATTCCGAAGTCTGCATCTAAACGACGGGCTTCGGACTTTCAATTTTCTGCCATAAGATTGCGACAAGTTTTATTTAACATTTTCATCCGTATGCCGGCATTAATAAAAGAAAAAATCTCAGAACACCCTACACGAAACAATTCCAACGGAGCTGATGGCGCAAGCGGCAACGGCTCTGCGCCTAAGCTGCTGGTTGCGCCATCGAGCAAAGCGTTAGCGGAACGCGAGTTGGAAACGACTGCCGCGAGAGCCTCACATGGAGAACCATCTGTTTCAGCCAGCGCAAGCGATGAAAAAGTAAACTTTGGTTTGCGCGGCTTATTGCGCACAGCGCAGATCGCGCAGGTGCTCGGCGGACTTGGTTTCTTCCTCTTTCTTGAAAATTACGATGCGCGCCGCAAATACAATCGCCGCACGGCGGCGCGTTTGCGCGAAGAAGCCAGAGCGCGAGGGCGCATCGCTTTGTTTCAAGAATGGAGCCGCGATGTTGACAGACAAGCGCTTGATCGGTTTCTGCTGCTCGTTCGCGTTGCTTATTTTCGCGGCTCAAGCGAATCGCAAAGCAAAGAGGCGGGACTGACAAAACAAGCCGCGAGGTTTAAAGCGCAACTTATTAAACTCGGCCCGACTTTCATCAAGATCGGGCAAGCTCTCGGAACGCGCGGCGATTTGCTTCCGCTTCCATACATCAAAGAACTCGCCACGCTGCAAGACCAAGTGCCCGCTTTCCCCACGGCGGAAGCCTATGGGCGTATCGAACAGGAGTTAGGGCGCAAGACGAGTGAAGCGTTTGCCGAAATCGACGCTGAGCCGATTGCCGCCGCATCGCTCGGTCAAGTTTATCGCGCGCGTCTGCACACGGGCGAAGAAGTGGCCGTTAAAGTTCAACGCCCACGCCTGAAAGAGACGATCAGCTTCGACATTCAAATCCTTTCTCGTCTCACACACTTCTTGACGCGCTTTCCTTCCCTTAACGAAAACGCCGATTGGGAAGGCATGATGCGCGAGTTTGCCGAGACGATCTCGGAAGAGATGGACTATGCGCAGGAAGCGCGAAACGCCGATTGCTTCCGCGAGAACTTCAAAGAGTGGTACGCGATTCACGTGCCGCGCATTCACTGGACGCACACGACTCCGCGCGTGCTCACGATGGAGTTTATTCGCGGCACGAAAGTGATTGACCTCGAAGCGTTGCGCGCGCGCCGCATCTCGCCCGTTAAAGTTAATCGTTTACTCGTTCGCACATACCTCAAGCAACTGCTCGAAGACGGCTTCTTCCACGCCGATCCGCATCCGGGCAATCTGCTCGTGATGGACGACGGCCGCCTCGCCTTCTTCGATTTCGGCATGACGGGCAGGATCACGCCGCGCCTGCAAGCGCAGATGATCGATGCCTTCTTCCACGTCGTCGAACGCGACGTGCATGGACTCGCGCAAGATTTATTCAACCTGCAATTCCTCAAGCCCGGCTACGACCCGGAACTCGTGCGCCCCGTCATCGAGCAACTCTTTGAGCACTATCTAAATTTAAAGTTGGGCGAAGTAAACTTCAAAGAGTTGACTTACGACTTAGCCGATGTGATGTACGACTATCCGTTTCGCCTGCCGTCAAACTTCACCTACATCATGCGCGCGCTGATGACGCTGGAGGGCATCGGCTTAGTTACCGATCCGGAGTTTAGCTTCTTCGATACAGCCAAACCTTACGCAAAAGAGTTTATGCTCAAGCGCGAAGGCAAGCATTTTCGCAAACTGCTGCTCGATAAATTCACGGGGCGCGACAAAGACGGGCGCATCGAATGGGGCAAGATGTGGAAATTGGCGAAGATGGCGGCGCGAACTTACTTTGAGCGCTAACGCTACGGTTGAGCCACTTGCTGAAAGCAAATCGGCTCGAACCGTTTGTTAGGCGCGCCGTTAAAGACACGCTCTAAATCATATAGAACTCCCACGCGATACGATCAGGGTCTTTGAAGGCAACATATCGCTTGCCCAGTGTCTCGTCGAGCTTGACGCCTGTATTCTCCACGCTCGCCTCTGTGAGCGCGGCAGCCACCCTCTCTAGCTCAGTTTCGTCTTCGCAGGCTAACGCTATGTGATCCAACCCGACCCGGTGCGGGTTAAACTTATCCCCGCTCGCCGTATCAGCTTCAGGACCGCGGACACCGAATGCGGTGTTACCTGCACTGAAGAGGAACAATTCAGGGGTTTCCTTGATGATCGAGAAGCCGAGCGTCTCAGTGTAGAAGCGCTTTGAGCGTTCTAAGTTAGTGGAGCGCAGCGCAATGTGGTGCGCTCCTGATGTCTTGATGTTGATGCTCATATCCATCTCACTTTCTGTTGCATATTGGGTGTAGTTCTTTGTTGGAACACGATACAACAGGCAAGCAACTTCACCAAACGGATTACGATTATAGAGGTTAGCGCCTAACTTCGTGTTATACAGAACTGTTCCAGATAATACGCTTAACCTGAGCATTATGCAGAATGGTTCGGTATAACCACACTTTGTCTTGCGAGAATCTCGCCTCCTTGTTGATCGTTTGAGTTTCGTCCTAATTGATCGCGTTGAAAAGAAGCGGGTAAGTCGCTGATGATTGACCGCGATACTGTGGGCGGAAACCGAAGAGGACGACGCGCCCTTTGCCCATCGTGACTTCGACGAGCGCGGCTTTGCCTTTCAAGCGTTCGCCGCCTAAGAGCCAGCCGGAGAGAAGCGGATCGGCGTTCGTCGGATAGCGCGCGATGACGTGGACGCGCGAGGCTTGCGACTGATCGCTCACTTCAAACACGGGCGAATCTTCCGCCCACGCGATTGATTCGCGCGGCATCCCTTTGGCAATCGGGTGCGTTGTGTCGAGTTCAATGCGCAGGATCGAGCCGGGCACATAAAACTCGGTGCGCTTCAAACCTTCGGTTACGTCGCGCACGGGAAGTCTTAAGGCTTCGATGGCGAAATCCGAAGCGCGATTGAGGCAGACAAGCGTGCCGCCCGCTTCGATAAACTCGCGTAGCGCCTGCACGCCTTCCGCGTCTAATCCGCCCGTGTATTCATCGGGCATTGTGCCGCGTGCGTAGCCGTTTAAGATCGCGCGCGGCGAATGGTCAGGGATGATGATCGTATCGTACCTCGCGCGAAGGTTTCCGGCGCGCGCCTCTTTGTCTTCAAGCAAAGAGTAAAAGAGGCATCGTCCTTTGTTCTCAAGCACCCAGCGTGTCCACCCTTCGTCCATTGACGGAACATGCGATTTGTAGATCGCGCGACGAGGCGGCGAAGCGTCCCCGCAACCGCCATTGCTGCCCATACCGATGCCGTCGCGCGGCTTCGAATAGCTGAACGGCGTGAATACGGCTTCAGCTTTGACGTTCATCAGCAACGATAGCGTGTGAGCCGTTACATCATAGGGCGTTTGCGGATGTCCCGACGCATCGCGTAAATCCGGATAACGTTGTCGTTCGAGCAAAGCTTTCGCAAAGTCTCCATAGGGTTGAGCCATTCTTACGATGGCCGTCCGCTCCGGGTACTTGATGCCGTTGACGGTAAATTGACTCGCCTCGTCCACTTCCACACCCGCGCGTTCCAAGATGCCGATTAGGGCATGGACGTTGTTGGATGGCGGAATGGTGAAGGCGAATAACTCGCCCGACCGTCGCTCGCGCACCGCCTCTTTGCCGATCCCGTAAAAACGCCGCAGCCATCTTTCTCGGTTCGTCGCCGCGTGGCTCATCAACTCAAACGCGGCAGTCGTCATGTAGTTAGTAATGTCGCGCAAGTGCCATTCGCCGCCGCGCCAGACCTCAGAGAAGTTTGCGGAGGCTTGGCGCGCATCGTAGCCTTCGCCTGCGCGCAAATCCTCGAAGCGAACGGTGATTGGCGTGGCGAGTTTGCAAGAAGCAGTTTCGCTTAAGATGCGCACGCCGCCGTGATAGTGCGAGTAAGCACGGGCGGGCGTCCATGCGTCGTAAGTGGAATCGGTCGTGATACCTTTGAAGCCTTTGGCTCGCAATGCGCTGGCCATCGCGCGGCCGAGTTCGGTGTAACCTTCGATGATCCCTTCCGGCACGTTCGGCTCGACGGGCGGCATGTAGGGCGGAAGGAACAGTCGCGCTCCCGTCGCGCCTTGCTGGTGAATATCGTGGACGATCTGCGGATGCCAGACGTTGTGGATTTTATCAACGGTGATCTGAGTTTCCTTTTGCGTGAAGGCATACCAATCGCGGTTGTTATCGTGTCCGGTATATTTGTGATAGAGGACGGGCGGCGTTGTGCCTTCGTAAGGCGTGCCGAGCGTGCGGTCGTACCAATCTTTAACGATGTCAACGCCGTCTGGATTGAGAGAGGGAACGAGCAGCACGATAGTGTCGCGTAAAATTCTTTGCACTTCCGGTTCGTTGGAAGAAGCGAGGCGATGTGCGATAAGGAAGCTGGAATGGTGTGAGCCGACTTCCGTCGAGTGAATGCCGCAGGTAATGAGGACGATGGTTTTGCCGTGCGTGATTAATTCTTCGGCGCGGCGGTCGCGTTCTTGATCGTTGCGTCCGAGCGTGCGCGGATCGGCAAGTTGGCGTTGGATGTTTTTGTATTCGTCGAGGCGCGCGAGATTTTCGGGCGCGGAGATAGTCGCCATCACGAAAGGCTTGTTCATCGTGGTGCGTCCGAGTTCTTCAAACTTCACGCGGTCGCTTGCCGCATCTAATCGGCGGAAGTAATCAATCGTCTGCGCCCAGCTTGCGAGCTTGCGATCATCGCCGGGCGTGAAGCCTAAAACTTCGGTGGGTGCTGGTACGTTGATCGCCGCGCGAGTGTTTGCGGCGCGTGTGTTTTGTGTGCGAGGTTGCGCGCTTCTCTGGGCGACGAAAGTTTGCGTGAGCAGCAGGATTGATAAAACAACGAGCGAGAATCGGCGTGCGTGGATCATTTGTCGGATACTCCGTTACTTTATTTGAGCGGCGATAAAGGGCGTTTGGCGCGGATTGAGTTTAATTGAAATAAGCGCGGCGGGAAAGCGCGAACCCTTTTCGATGCGCGAAGATTATGTTTCGTCTGATGAATCGTGAATTGATAAATCAGTCGTCGCTCAATTCAGCAAACGGCCTTTTAGCGCTAACCTTTAACCGAAAGTTTCTTGCCACAGAGCGCGCGGAGCGTGTTAAAGTAAAAATTCTGTAGCCCTTTCCCGCTCTTCCGCAGCATCTTGATCCGTTTCATTGGAGGTTCTTAGAAAGCCTGATGTCGAGTGAAAACATTGCCGATAACAACACGTCGCGCGTTGCCGTAACGAACGAGTACCCGGACATCGTCGGCGCGAAGCCATCGAACCCGGCGCTCGCCGCGTTTCGTCCATACATCGCGCCGGGAACGAGATTGCGCGAACTGACGCTGCTGCCCTTGATCGTCGGCACGCTGCTCGGCATGGTCTTCGGCGCATCGTCGCTCTACCTTGTCTTGAAAGTCGGACTCACGGTGAGCGCATCGATCCCCGTCGCCGTGATCTCGATCACGCTGTTTCGCTTGCTCTCAAAACTCGGTTTGCGCAACGCGACGATCTTAGAGAACAACATTGTGCAGACGGCAGGCTCAGCGGGCGAATCAATCGCGTTTGGCGTCGGTGTGACGATGCCTGCGATCATGATTTTAGGTTTCGATCTTGAAGTGACGCGCGTGATCTTAGTCGCTGTGCTCGGCGGATTGTTGGGAATCTTGATGATGATTCCTTTGCGGCGTGCGCTTATCGTGCAGCAACATGGGCTTTTGAAATACCCGGAAGGAACGGCGTGCGCGGAAGTTTTGAAAGCCGGAGCGAGCGACGAATCGCGTGCAGCGCGCTCGGACATTACGCAAGAACAAGCGGCGGCGACGGATCAAGCGGCGTCGAACACAGGGGCGCGCGTGATCTTCGCCGGGTTCGGCGTCGGGCTGATTTATAAAGCGGCGATGGCGGCGTTGAAGGGTTGGAAAGACACGCCGGAGAAAGTGTTTGCCGCGCCGTTTAAAGCCGGATCGATCTCGGCGGAGATTTCGCCGGAACTGCTGGGCGTCGGCTATATCATCGGGCCGCGCATTGCATCAATCATGTGCGCGGGCGGCGTGCTGGCTTACCTCGTGTTGATTCCAGCGATCAAGTTTTTCGGCGAAGGCGTGCCGGGCATAGTCGCGCCGGGCACGATGCCGATCAGCGAAATGGGCCCGAACGACATACGCGGCGCATATGTGCTCTACATCGGCGCGGGCGCGGTGGCGGCGGGCGGCATCATCAGCCTTCTGCGTTCGCTTCCGACGATCTGGCACGGCTTGAAGGGCGGGCTGCGCGATCTGCGTAGCGGACAAGGCATGAACGCCGATGGCGAGCGCGTTCCGCGCACGGATCAAGATTTGCCGATGAAGTTTGTGCTGATCGGTATCATCGCGCTTATTGCGATGATCATGTTGTTCCCGCAGTTGGGCTTACAGCACAACATTTTCACGGCGTTTCTCGGCGCTTTGATGATCGTCGCTTTTGGATTTTTGTTCGTCACCGTTTCGTCGCGTCTGACGGGTGAGATCGGTTCTTCCTCAAATCCGATCTCCGGCATGACGGTCGCCACGCTCCTGTTAACTTGTTTGATCTTTCTGCTGCTTGGTTGGACTGGCTCGCCTTACTACGTGACGGCTCTATCGGTCGGCGCGATTGTGTGCATCGCGGCTTCAAACGGCGGCACAACGTCGCAGGATTTGAAGACCGGATTTTTAGTCGGCGCAACGCCGCGCCTGCAACAGATCGCGATCTTAGTCGGCGCGCTCGCTTCGGCACTCGTCTTAGGCCCGATCCTGCTGAGGTTAAACGATGGCGCGACCGTGTACGTTCCGCGCACGACGTTTGAAGCGGTGAAGGGAAACGTCGGGCAACTTGAGACGGGTTTGATTGGCGGTCTTCCGGCTTATGGCGATGACATCAAACCGAACGCGCCCGGCAATTACCGTGCCTTCTCGTATGCGCCCGGCACCGGCGCAACGGCGATCCCGAATCTCGACGCGGGCGAGTATCTCGTTGATGAACAGGGCAAGATCGCTTACAAAGTGCAACGTAATTTCCCGGCTGAACTGCGTGCCGACGTTTCGCAGTTGACAGGAACGGAAAAGATTCAAGGGCCACAGGCGAACTCGGACAACAAAACCTACCGCGTCTGGCACAAGACGGACAGCACGGGCGGGCCCGCCGGAAAATATCTTGTTGATGAACAAGGCGTGCCTGTTTATTTAGTTGATCCCGGCATCAACGGCATTCATAAGGTGCGCCCCGATGGATCGACGGTAATAAAATTCGACGCGCCGAAAGCAACGCTGATGTCTTACATCATCAAGGGCATCCTTAATCGCCAACTGCCTTGGGGCTTGGTGCTATTGGGCGTGATGATCGCGGTGGTGCTTGAGATGTCAGGGATTCCTTCGCTAGCATTCGCGGTTGGGGTTTACTTGCCGCTCTCGTCTTCGTCGCCGATCTTTATCGGCGGGATGGTGCGATGGCTCGTTGATCGTCATCTGCGCCATCGCCTGCGGGATCGGAATTTGACGGAAGAAGAATTGGTAGCGGAGGGCGACAAAAGTCCGGGCGTGTTGCTGGCTTCGGGCTACATCGCAGGCGGCGCGTTTACCGGAATCTTGATCGCATTTATGACGCGCTATGTTGCCGAGCAA
>JACDAW010000395.1 GCA_013695245.1 Pyrinomonadaceae bacterium
TATTAGAGCCCTCCAAGCGGTCAGCGACGATTTTCAACGCTGTGAATGGAGGCGCGATAATCACTTCGCAATGATTAACATTAGACACCAGCGGACGAAGCGCGAGCGCCGTAGCGACCGCGTCTCCGATCAACTTGTACATCTTCCAATTACCGGCGATAACGGGTTTTCTTATCATTAAAAATTTAGATCATCATCTTCGTCTTCAAACTCAATTTCCTGCGCGACGAGTCCGCGCCAAACGTTCAAAACATGCTCGTCCGTCCCCGCAGTTTTCAACTGATCCGCAACCGCTCCCGTTTCGCTTTTGAGTTCGGGGAAAGTCAGCAGCAGCATCGCTATATCACGCCAATCGGTTCTCGACTTCGGCTTGCCGCGCCGGGCGTGATAGGAAATCACTTTGCTTGCGATCAGCTCGGCAGGTGCGAGAATTTTAATATCTTCTATCGTGCGCGTGTCCGGCATTTCTTTGATTGAACGCAGATCAATCAGATGACGATTACGCTCTTTCCGTACTTGATACAGCCGCCAACCTTTGCCATCACCCACTTCGCGGACGCGCACGGCGATGTGGAACTTTTGGCTTAAATGTTCGCGTAGTTCTCCGGCAAGTTCTTCGGCGCGCGTCGAAAGCAGATCGATGTCTTGAGTCATACGTGATTCGCCCACATAAGCGTTGACCGCCTGTGCGTCGAAGACGACCGCATCTTCGCGCCCGCGTAAAAACTCAAGCACTGTTTCTTGAATCTGAGCGAGCGGTAAAGACTCACGCATGGCAAACTCCTGAAATGTTAGAACACCAGCATCAAACATTACCAATTTTGCCATCGGATTTTAACGTCAACTCGATCAAAAGTTGGCAAATATAACCAACCATATATTTCTTACCCGTTTGTATTATTAAATCTTGATTACGGACAAGTTCTGACACTGCCTGTTCTACGGCATTCCAGATTTCTGTCTTTTCATACTTAGCATAGGGAAACATTTTTATTTAGCGTTAAGTGCAGCGACTCCGGGCAATTCATCGCCCGCGAGGAATTCGAGCGTTGCGCCCCCGCCCGTCGAAATGTGTGTGATGCGGTCGGCGACTCCGGCTTGCGTGATCGCCGCGACGGAATCTCCGCCGCCAACGACAACGGTTGCGCCTCTGTCAGCAGCTTCGGCGACCGCGCGCGCCACGCCGATTGTGCCTTCGTCAAAGCCGAGCTCCTTTTCTTCAAAGACGCCCATCGGGCCGTTCCAGATCACCGTTTTGGCGTCTCGCAGAGCCGTTGAGAAATGCGCGACGGTTTCCGCGCCGATGTCTAAGCCGACGAGTCCGGCGTTGGTGAATTCAACGGGAATTGTCTTTTTGCTTTTAAGCGGATCGTAGCTGTCAACGACTTGATGATCCGTCGGCAACAGAAGTTCGACGTTCGCCTCTTCTGCGCGCTTTATAATCTCTAACGCGGTTGGCATCATTTCGTCTTCGACGAGCGACTTTCCGACGGTAAATCCCTGCGCTTTGAAGAACGTGTAAGCCATCGCGCCGCCGATCAAGAGCTTGTCAATTTTGCGGTCGATTAAAGCATTGATCACCGGAATTTTATCCGACACTTTCGCGCCGCCGAGAATAGCGACAAACGGGTGTTCGGGGCTGTTGATAACGCGGCCTAAATAATCGAGTTCCTTCTGCATCAGAAGTCCAGCGGCCGCCTGCTGAACAAATTTTGTAATTCCGGCCGTCGAAGCGTGCGCGCGATGCGCCGCGCCGAAAGCGTCGTTAACGTAAAGATCGCAGAGGCTCGCCAACTCGCGCGCAAACGCTTCGTCGTTCTTTTCTTCCTCCGCGTGAAAACGCAAGTTTTCGAGCAACAGCACTTCACCGTCCTTTAATGCGCCGACCTTCGCTTTAACTTCATCCCCGATGCAATCACCGACAAAATATACAGGTTTTCCCAGCAATTCTGATAAATGTTCGGCGACCGGGCGTAAGCTGTATTTCTCATTGCGCTCGCCCTTCGGTCGCCCCAAGTGCGAAGCGAGAATCACGCGCGCCTCATGATCAAGCGCGTATTGAATCGTTGGCAGCGCGCCTCTGATGCGCGAATCATCTTCAACGCGCGCATCTTTAATTGGCACATTGAAATCTACGCGGATAAAAACGCGCTTGCCCTTCAAGTCAAGATCAGTGATCGAAAGCTTGTTCATAAAATAGTGAGCAGTAAACGGTAAGCGGTGGTCAGCAGAAGAAAGCAATTTGTTTTTACTGCTTACTGCTCACCGCTCACTTTCTCTACAATCCTTTTTCCGCCATGAATTTTACGAGGTCGCGCACGCGACACGAATAACCCCATTCGTTGTCGTACCATGAAAGAACTTTGACCATGTTGCCGCCGATCACTTTTGTGTATTCTGCGTCAACGAT
>JACDAW010000401.1 GCA_013695245.1 Pyrinomonadaceae bacterium
AGATAAACTGTTTGTATAAAGCACAATATATCGAAGGATTTAATATGAGTCTGTACGTTTGCGCACATTTAATTGCTAATTCATCCCTTCTTGTTCGGGCGCGTATGGCTTCTGGTAAAGATTTTGATAGACCCAACCGAGCACACGAATCTCTGCGGTGCAGAGCGCTTCCAACCAGCACGCGGTTAAATAGACGTCACGCATTTGCGCGGCGGGAATCTTTGCGGCTTCGGTAATCGCTGACGCTTCCTTGTCGGTCGAAAGACGGTAGGCTTCGGAAATCTCTGCATTGGTTTTCGAGGCTTCATCGAGCGCGCCGAGAAGTTGCGTGAGCCAAGCGTGAAGCTCACGTTCGCTTGTGTGCGCGGCGAGAGCTTGAAAGATGCCGATGGCAAGACGATCTTCGGCCGTCGAGAAAGCATAAGCGTTTTCTTGCGCTTCCTGCCCTTGCTTCCAATGAAAAAGCTCTTCAATCGCTGGATGCCGGATAATGTTAACGCGCGGGTCATAGTTGAGAAACCATTCGACCGTATCAGCCAGCGACGCACGATCTACTTCTCCTTGAGCGTCAAAGTGAAGCGGCGGAGGCGCGGCGGCAGATGGCACGGGCTGGTTTGTTTTTGAAGCTGACATAGCTCAACGTTTACTTCAAAACGGACGAAACAAAACAGTAAGAAAGTACACGAAGCAACGCTTAATTAAATTAGTTAGTGCTCTTGTTAGTTAGTGTTGCTTCATCAACTTTGAAAATCTATTCTTAGTTGAAATCACCCGGCAAGCATCGTCTTTCGATTGTGTTACGCGGAGGCTTCTAAAGTTTCTTTCCGCTTCTGTAGGTATTTGCCGAAAACTCCGTTCCAAGGCGGAATGACGATTGACACCGCGCCGGAAGCTTGCGCCATACACGCAAGGCGAATGAGCGGCTTCGCCTCATCCGTGTTGATGTAGCCGAACTGTTTAATCTGCGTGCCTTCGCGCCGCGACACTTCGGAGAGCTTTTCGGCTCCGCCGAGCACGCCGACCCAACACGTGCCGCAGGCGGCCGAGCGACACTCGACCGGAATCGGCCCTTCGATGCGACGCTGGTCGCTTGCGCGCCAATCGCGCGACTGGTCGCGCGCCGCGCCGGAAGCTAATTCTTCCGAGTCGATCACTTTAAACTTCGCCGTCCGGTCGTTTTCGTCGAACACAACCGTCCATTGTTTATCAGCCGTCCGCAGGAATCCAAAGACTCCTTGATTATCGTTGCGCGCCCGCTCTTTTAAGATTTGTTCGGGGGATTTGCGCTTCTGCGCGGCGTCGAGCGCGATTGTGCCGGGCGCATTCTTTAATTTTTCAAGCCCGACCTGCGCCAACGTCATAAAGGCGATGATTGTTATGCCTAAAAGCAGCGATTCCTCCTGCTTCGTCGTTGCCGCAACCTTTTTAGTAACAGTGCGAATGTGACGGTCAAGCGTTTGAGATGGATTCGCAGAGTTCGATTCAACATACTCGACAACTGCTTTTTTAACTTCCGGCCAGAAGCGATGCCCGTAGAGAAACGTGTGCGAGGAATCAATCTGATCTTGCAAACGAAAATCGCCTTGCATTAACAACTCGCGCGCCAACGTCGCCGCGTCATCCGTCTCATCGAAGAGGCGCGCAAGATCAAGTGGGAAAAAGGCGAGCCAGATTTGCACCGCCGCCGCGTCCACTTCGTGAACGTCGGGCGAAAGCTCATCCACGGCCGCGCGCCAATCTTTCGTGTCAGTATTCTGCAAAAAACTTGTCAAATGCGTTTCGCTGTTCAAGTTTGTGATCGCTCCTGAATGTTTGCGGTTAAAATTTAAACGGTAAGTCTAACAATAATCGGCGTAAGCTCCAAATTGCGCATCGCCGTTAAGAGTTCCATTACGGGTTCGTGATTTTCATGGGTTCGTGATTTTCGCGCCGGTCAACTCTCAGGCGTTGCTCCGGCATCTCATCAGTCCGAATTAATTTTCACTAAACAACATATTGCCGCTCCGAAAAAGTGCGCCCGCGAGCGCATACACGCTGAAGGCTTCGGACAAGGAAGGGAAAACATCTCGTAATGCAAATTTCAACCGCACCTTGTGCCGCACGCGCCGCGCTCTGCCTGACGCTCATCTTCATGCTCTTCGGTTGTTCCGTCGCCACACAGCAACGCGCACAGCACCAACAGAAACCTCCGGCAAATTTATCGTCAACCACGCCGACGCCGCAAGACAACACGGCTGACCGTATTGATCGCCCCACGAGCGATCCTTACACGGGCGACCTCTCGATCTTTGAAGACCGGGAGCGCGAACGCAAATTGCAGATCAATCGCGTGATGGACATCTTGAAAATCAAAGAAGGATCGAACGTCGCGGACATCGGAGCCGGATCGGGTTGGTTCACCGTGCGCGCCGCGCGCCGCGCTGGAGCAAGCGGCACGATTTACGCCGTCGAGATCAACGAAGACTACATCAAATACATCGAACGCCGCGCCGCCCGCGAAAAACTCTCTAACATTCGCACCGTCATGGGGCGCGAAGACGATCCGCGACTTCCCGCGAGGAGCGTTGACGCCGCGTTGATTTTGAAAACCTATCACGAGATCGCGCAGCCCGTCCGCGTCTTAAAACGCCTGCGCGCGGCGATGCGCGAAAGGGCGCTCTTAGGCATTATTGATCGCAACGGTAAAGGCGACGATCACGGCCTCAACAGCGAACAGGTCATCCGCGAAGCGGAGCAGGCAGGCTTCGCGCTCGTTGAACAATACGATTTTGTGAAGCCCGACGGTATGGACTATTTTCTCGTCTTCCAAGTGAAGAGTTGAAGCTTTGCCGCTGGCGAGTTTAGATTCTCATTGCCCGCCGCGCGCAGTCCGCATAATGATTTGAACGCTTTCCGTCAGCGTCCGAGCATCAGAACTGCTCGACCGAATCCTATTTCGTTGGCATTCTCTGTGTCTTTGGCGAGCACGCCTTCAGCGACGAGCAGGCGCGCCATCAGGCGTGTTTCAGGTTGGGCGAAGCGGTCGGCCGCCGAGCGTGCGCGCCCGAAATCCGCACGGGCAAGCGCGCCGAGTTCGCGCAGGTAGTTGCCGCCCAACATAGGATTTGAGACAAACTCAGGGCGCAGGATGAGTTCGCCTTCGC
>JACDAW010000407.1 GCA_013695245.1 Pyrinomonadaceae bacterium
CGACGGCATTCGGCATTGGGTTACAAAACTCCCGCCGAATTCGAGCGGGAATACAACCTCGAAAAGAAAGGGGCCAGCAGCGAGAGGATCGTGTCCGGAAAAACTTGACCATCTCACTATGAGTGATCTTCGTGGGGGCAGTCCAAAAGCAACTGAATGGCAGGCTGCAGAACGCAGCAGGCTATTGCGTATTCTCGGCGTGGGCTTCGGTGTCGCAGCTACAATCGGCGCAACTATCGGAGCCGGGATTCTGCGCACGCCCGGTTTAGTCGCCGCGCAACTCGGTAGCAGCGAGTTAGTCGTTGCCGCTTGGGTGCTTGGCGGTATTTACGCTTTGCTCGGCGCAAATTCGATTGCGGAGCTTGGCGCGAGTTTGCCGCGCGCGGGCGGTTGGTATGTTTATGCGCGCCGAGCGTTTGGCGATTACGCCGGATTCGTCGTCGGTTGGACAGATTGGTTGGGAAACTGCGCGTCGCTGGCTTGGGTGGCGATCACTATCGGTGAGTATTCATTAACGCTTGCTCCAAAGCTGTCAGGTAATGTCAAAATTATCGCAATCGTCGTCCTACTCTTTTTCTCGCTCGTACAATTAGCGGGCGTATCTGTAGGTAGCGGCAGTCAAAAGTTGTTAAGTTTGGTAAAGTCTCTCGCCTTTGTTGCGTTTGTTGTCGCCTGTTTCGCTTTCGGCGGCAAAGGTTCTCAGCCGACACACGCCCAAACAAATCTGCACGTCGGCTCATCTGTATTCGTCGGCATTATTTTAGCGTTGCAGGCTGTTATCACGACCTATGATGGTTGGTACGGATCAATTTATTTTGCCGAAGAATTTACGAAACCGGAGCGTGACATACCGCGTTCGATGTTCGGCGGAGTTCTGTCCATCGCGGCTATTTATGTGCTCGTCAATCTCGCTTTAGTCTATGTGCTACCGCTTTCGCAGATGGCGGCTTCGGAGTTGCCGGTTGCAGACGCCGCTCAAGTCATCTTCGGCGCGCGGAGCAAAGAGTTGATTACAATCTTGGCTCTCGTCTCACTGTTAGGTTTGATTAACGCGGTAACTATGGGCGGCCCGCGCATTCTCTTTGGCTTATGTCGTGATTACTTGCCGTCATCGCGCATGACTTCAATCAACGAGGGCGGAACGCCCGTTATAGCTTTGTCTTTAACGGCTGCGGCAACCATGTTTCTAATAGTGAGCGGCACGTTTGAGCAACTCTTGGGAATAATGGCTTTTATTTACGTTGCTATTTACATCACCGGCTTTGCTTCCCTAATGGTTTTAAGAAAACGCGAGCCGGAACTGCCGCGACCCTTTAGATCGGGGGGCTATCCGTGGGCGACGTTGATTGTTCTCACAGGCTCGGTAATCTTTCTCGTCGGCACAATCGTTACCGACACTCGAAACAGCATCTATGCCGTGTTGCTGATTGCAATCAGCTATCCCGTATATCTTTTGACGAAAAAAATATTGTTGGTTGAAACTGCTGAAGGCAGGCAATAAACAGCCTCGACAACAATGCTCCTTAGCATTTCGCTGCCGCTCTCTCCGGTAAGCTTAAACGAGCAAGAGTTCTGTCAGAGTTTCACATCTCAGGCGCTGATGATTATTAATTCTATTATTTGAAAATTCTGGCGCTTTGAACGTTTTAAACTTTATCGCGCGTGAGCGACAAATGCAGGGTTTAGTCAGACGAAGCAACTTAGGTTTGCTTGACGGGTAAGTTTGCCGGATAAGCTTTTATGCAGAATCCATATTCTATTAAACAAGCCGGTTCGGACATTGAATTCTGGTTCGTCGTTGATACCTCAGGTAATCGCGTCGGGGCTTGTTCGTCGCGGGAGGACGCTCTGCGAATCGCCGCCCTCGCTAACAACAATAATAGAGAGAGTAGTGAGACGCAAAGCACAGTAGTTTCTACGCGCCGGACAATCATCAACAAAGCGGTTGAAGAGCCGACACAGCCGCTGCTGTTCGAGTGGTATTCGTCACAGCGAACTATGCCGCCTGCTCATTCATTTCTGAAAAGTTGTTGCAGAGGAGTGTTGCGGCTGCTGCCGCGGAAGAAATAGCTAATCGGTTGAAAGCGCGTGATAATTTACAATCAAGCAGGTGTGACTAAAACGTGTTGCTCATGAAGATTATTCTGTTGGCCGAGTTCGGGCATCACGAACCAGTGTTCGATGTCGGGATACTTACGCCCTTTCGTGAGCGTCACGTTATGAGAAGCGGCGAAGGGTCGTCCGTTAAACTCAAACACAAAATAGATAGGTCGTTGAGCAGCGCTCCTGCCTGCCGTCTTTTCATCTTGCGAGGGAACTGGATTGATGACCCTGACGTTTAACCGTCCTTCATTACCCCGTCCATATAAAGCGCGTCTGACTTTGCCCTGATAGTGAACTACGAT
This sequence comes from Pyrinomonadaceae bacterium, assembly GCA_013695245.1. GTDB lineage: Bacteria > Acidobacteriota > Blastocatellia > Pyrinomonadales > Pyrinomonadaceae > JACCYN01. Next base: position 2,406 of record JACDAW010000407.1, read on the forward strand.
TCCTCTCATATCTTCTCCTTCTGCTCATTCAAGATAAGAAAATGCGCGGCTGCCGGACTTCGTGCGGTAAGCCCTTAAGCTCATGCTTCACAGCCGCGCGCAAAAAAGCTTTCAATCTTCATGCCATACCTTAATTCCAGAGGCGTTCACAGGAAGTTCGGAATAAATACTGAAGGAATGTCTTAGCGAGAAAAATTCTGTTCGGTCGCTGGCGGATGAATGGCTTCAAGATGAAGCATCAATTTGAGTGAGCATTCAAATTGATGTGATGGATTTTTAAACCTTCATACATTTCCAATAAACACTCTTACTCGCTTTTGAGCGGCAGCCCATTTTGAGCGGCAGACAATCGTGCCTTGACCCGCAGCCGGATCAACGCAGAAGATGTCTCTTCAGTTCGGGCAAGTCTTGAATTGAGGTTAAAAGGATTGACGTATCTAACGGCAGTTTTCGTAATTGTGGCGAGCATGTTGGCTGCGCTCTGTTTGCTCGTCGTATTGCGCCGCCGCATCACGCCCGCGAAACTGATGGAGACAAACGATGTCTCAGGCTTCTACATCAGCGTTCTCGGCGTGCTCTACGGAGTGGTCGTCGCCTTTATGCTGACGGGCGTGTGGGAGGATTATGAAGAGGCGCGTGCCACCGCCGAGCGCGAAGCCAATTCGCTTGTCAATATTTTCCGTCTCGCTTCTGCTGCGGAGGAGTCGCAGCGACATCAGTTGCAGGAGCTTGCCCGTTCTTATGCGCGGACGATGATTGAAGAAGAATGGAGCGCGATGGAGCGTGGGGAGGTAAGCGCGCGCGGCAATGAATTGATCGAAGAATTGTGGCAGCGCGCGACGGGCAACGAGCCGCGCACGGGCGCCGCAACTGCGGCACAGGCGCAACTGCTCGCCGAACTCAGCGAGATGACCGAATACAGGCGCGTGCGTCACTTGCAGAGTGGGAGCAGGCTACCGGCGATTCTATGGGTGGTGCTGATCGCCGGCGGCGTCGCTATGATCGGCATGTCCGCGCTCTTCGGAGTCAAAAATCCTCGCCTGCACGTTTTACACATCGCAACGCTCACGCTCTTTGTGACGCTCACGCTCATCGCTATCGCTGATCTGGATAGTCCTTTTCAGGGCGCGGTGCGCGTGCCCGACGACAGTTTTCGTCTCGCGCTTAAAACGATGCTTCACCGTTAGAGTTAACACTGCTAGGGCAATAATCAGTACCGCGCAGGATTCAGTAAGATTGCTCCCCGATATGTCACAATGAATGCCCTCCGTTCATTGTGACTAAATCCAGTTCTGTGCCTCCCCCTCGATAGTTTTAATCATCTATTGCTATAACGACTTACAGGCTACGGGCAGCTAGGCATAAATGTTGCAACAGAGGCGAGGAACTGACTACGGACGCGAGTTCGGTTGGCAGTGTAATTCGAGGGACGAAAGCCTTTCTAAGTCTGTAACATGACCCGCTACGCAAAACCATTTCAATGGACGGTCATCGCGCTGGGCGCATCTTTGATTGTCATCTCTGCCCGCGGCATCAGCGTTGAAAGCCTCGACCTACGCTTCGTTTTTTTATCCCTGATCACGATTGTCATCGGCTCGCGTGTCACCATCCCGATTCCGCGCACAAAGGGTTACGTTTCAGTTTCAGATACCTTTATCTTTCTCGCCATTCTGCTGTATGGAGGAGGGGCAGCCGTTCTGCTCGCAGCCGTCGAAGCCTTCTTCTCTTCTCTTCGCTTCACCAGAAAGAAACTCACCATCATCTTCAATGCATCTGTGATGGCCTGCTCGACTTTCATGGCGGTATGGGCGACGCAAGAATTTTTTGGAAGAACTATTAAGTCGAATGACGGTTACAGCGCCGTTTATGTGATGGGCATCTGCTTGATGGCGCTCGTTCAGTATGCCACAAACTCAGGCATGGTCGCCGTCGCCTTCGCCTGCAAAAGCAACCAACCGTTGTGGCTCACGTGGAGAAAGCATTTTCTGTGGACTTCGATCACCTATTTCGCCGGGGCAGCAGCAGCAGGCATTATCTCGATGCTGATTCAAGCCTTCGGTTTTTATGCCCTTCTTTCTACCACCCCGATCATTATTATCGTTTATTTCACCTATTGCACTTATTTGAAGAACATCGAAGCTTCAAACACGCAAGCCGAACAAGCGCAGCGTCACGTCGAAGAGCTGCGCGAAAGCGAAGAGCGATTCCGTAGCGCCTTCGATTATGCCACTATCGGGATGGCGCTCGTCTCACCCGAAGGACGATGGCTGCAAGTAAACCATTCGCTTTCGGAAATTCTCGGCTACTGCGAAGAAGACTTGTTGGAAACCAACTTCCAAAACGTCACGCACGGCGATGACCTCGACGCAGTTATCGGCAACATTCGTCAACTTCTCGACGGCAAGATACCTTCGTTCCAAATAGAGAAGCGTTATCTACATAAAGAGGGTCAGGTGGTGTGGACGCATCTCGGCGTTTCTCTGATCCGCGACGCACACGACAACTCGCTTCGCCTGCTCTTCCAAATCCAAGACATTACCGACCGCAAGCGCGCCGAAGAGCGACTCATTCATGATGCGTTTCACGATGCGCTGACCGGACTTCCGAATCGCGCGCTCTTCATGGATCACCTGAAGATGGCCATCAATCGCGCGAAACGCAGCGACGGACGGCTGTATGCCGCGCTCTTCCTCGATCTCGACCGCTTTAAGGTTATCAACGACAGTCTCGGTCACATGGTCGGCGACCAACTTCTCGTCGGCATTGCCCGCCGCCTCGAATCTTGCTTGCGCCCCGGAGATACCGTCGCACGGCTCGGCGGAGATGAATTTACTATTCTGCTTGAAAACCTCTGCGACGTGAGCGAAGCCATCGAAGTGGCCGAGCGCGTGCAGCTCGAACTTGCCGTTCCATTCAATCTTTGCGGGCACGAAGTTTTCACGACGACCAGCATCGGCATTGCCCCGAGCACCATCTGCTACGAGCGCGCTGAAGACCTTCTACGCGATGCTGACACGGCGATGTATCGCGCGAAGATGAACGGTAAAAAACGGCATGAGGTTTTTGACAGGGCGATGCACGAGCGCGCGATGGGACTTTTGCAATTAGAATCTGATTTGCGACGCGCCATTGATCGCAACGAGTTTGTGCTGCATTACCAGCCGATAGTCGCGGCAGATTCCTACAATATTCGCGGCTTTGAAGCTCTAGTGCGATGGCAACACCCGGAACGCGGCTTTATCTCACCACTCGACTTCATTGCGGTGGCAGAAGAAACGGGCATGATCATTCCCATCGGTCAGTGGGTATTGGCGGAAGCGTGCCGACAGATGCGCGAATGGCAAGATAAATTGGACTTCGGCGCTCAGTTGACGATGAGCGTGAATCTCTCCGGCAAGCAATTTACGCAGCCTGATTTGATCGAGCAGATTTCACGAACGCTGCACGAAACTAATCTTGATCCGCGCTGCCTTAAGCTGGAGATTACGGAAAGCACGGTGATGGAGAACATCAACACGGCCGTTGAGATGTTGCACCAGATACGCGCGCTCGGAGTTGAATTAAGCATTGACGACTTCGGCACAGGATATTCATCGTTAAGTCATCTGCACCGGTTCCCGATTGACACGTTGAAGAATGATCGCTCGTTCGTCAGCAGCATGAGTAACAACACTGAGAACGCAGAGATCGTAAGCACGATCATCACGCTCGCGCGAAGTTTAAAGATGGATGTAGTGGCTGAAGGCGTTGAAACACAGAATCAATTCGCACAATTATGCGCATTAAAATGCGATTACGTGCAAGGATTTTACTTCTCTCGACCTTTAGATGTTGATAGCGCTTTCGAGTTGCTGTGCAAAACTCTCGGTTACGATTCAGCTCCATTGCCGAATAAAATCTTAACCCACGCGACCGCGCTGGCAGCTTGCTAAAAGAGTTGGCGCGTGCCGTTCTTTTTTGATAGGGTTTCATTCCACCTGCATCCCATCGCTTAGCAGGCGCGCGCCGAGCACAAAGAGAAGTATCGCGAGCGCTGGCGAAAGCAGCACGAATGGTTGCTGACCGAGCAGCGAAACGTCGTTGGCAACCGCAAGCATACTGCCCCAACTCGGTTCCGGCTCTTGCACTCCGACGCCGAGAAATGAAAGCGCGGTTTCGGTGAGCAGAAAAGCGGGCAACATCACCGTCATCTGCACAATGAGCGGGCGCAGCGCGTTCGGCAGGATGTGACGAAACAACACGCGACGCTCTGATAGTCCGAGACTTTGAGCTGCTATAACGAATTCTCTCTGACGCAGCGACCTCACCACTCCGCGCGCGAGCCGCGCCATCTCAGCCCACCCGACGACAACGAAAATCGAGATGAGCAGCGCGGCGGCACGCAACGGCGGTAACTCAAGCGGAAACGCGGCGCGCGCCGCTAAAACGATCACAAGCGTCGGCAGCGCCATCATCACATCCGCCGCGCGCATCAACAGTGCATCAAGCCCGCGCCCGCCGTATCCCGAAACGCATCCAATAAGAATTCCGAGCGCGCTCGCCAAAAGCATTCCTAAGGGGCCGACGAGCAAGGAGAATCTCGCAGCGATCAGCAGCCGCGACAGGCGGTCGCGCCCAAGCTCGTCTGTGCCGAGAAGATTCAAGCGCGGGGCGGCGGCTTTACCCGTATTGCGCACGCCAAACAGATGCCGGTTAGTGTCAAACAGTCCAAGGAATTTATAAGAGAAGCCTTCCGCGAAAACCGTGATCGGATAAGCTTCGCGCGTGCTCTCAACGTATCGGCGGTTAAGCGGATCGGCGAGCCGACGCGCATAGACAAAGGGGCGCAAACTCCGTCTACCATTTGAGTCTTGAAAGCGAATTGACGAGGGCGGCGCGAGCGGCTCCGTTCTGCTCTGCGTTCGGTAATCATAAGGCGCAAGAAAGTTTGCCATCAGAGCCATCGCATAAAACATCCCGACGATGATTGCTCCGAGCGCAAACTTACGGCGACGTAAAAGAATTTTGCCGTTGCGTCTTAAGAAGGATTGAGGGTGATTAAAAATTTCGGCGCGCTCCTTCAAAGCGTCGTTGCGAATAAAGCCTTTTTCAAGCGCAACCGGCAAGGCTTCGTTTTGTTTAGTCGTCGTTTCTGGATTCATGAAGAGGGCGGCGTGATCGTTTTAAGGAAAGAGCTTCTCGCCGCGCTGTGGCGTAAACGCGGATCGTTAAGGCGCAACAAAAGGTCGCCCATGAGATTGCCGACGAGCACCGCCATCGCCGATAAAACTACGACGCTCATTAAAAGCGGCACATCACGATTGCGTATCGCAACAACGCTCAACTGTCCAAGACCTGCATAGTCGAGCACCGTTTCGACCA
>JACDAW010000419.1 GCA_013695245.1 Pyrinomonadaceae bacterium
CTTGAGTTCTACTACGGCTTCGGCGAGAAGGCGCTGCCCACGGCGCGGCAAGGGCAGATGATGGCGATGTGGAACACGGACACGTATGCCTATCCGCCGGGGCTTGATCCGATCTATCAAGACATTCCCTTCTTCATCGCGCTGCGGCAAGGCAAGGCTTACGGACTCTTCTTCGACAACACCTATCGCACCAACTTCGACATGGGCAAGAGCGATCCCGCGCGTTACACGTTCGGCGCGACGGGCGGCGAGTTGAACTATTACGTCTGCACCGGCGGACAACAGCGCACCCCCAAAGAGGTCTTGCGCGAGTACACAGACCTCACGGGTCGCACGCCGCTCCCACCGCTCTGGGCGCTCGGCTATCAACAATCGCGCTGGTCTTATTACCCGGAAGCGCGCGTGCGCGAACTAGCAAGTACGTTTCGCCGCAAGCGTATTCCGGCTGACGTTATCTACCTTGACATTGATTACATGGACGGCTTCCGCGTTTTTACGTGGGACAAAACGCGCTTTCCACGCCCCGCCGAGATGATTAAAGATTTACGCAACGAAGGCTTTCGCACCGTTGTGATCATTGATCCGGGCGTGAAGGTTGATGAGAACTATCCGGTCTATCGTGAGGGGCGGGCTGGTAATTATTTTGTGAAGACGAAGGACGGCGCGGAATTTCACGGGCACGTGTGGCCCGGCACATGCGCGTTTCCCGATTTCACCGACGCGCGGGCGCGCGGGTGGTTCGGCTCGCTTTATCGCAAACATCTTGACGAAGGCATCGCCGGTTTCTGGAACGACATGAACGAACCGGCGACGTTCCTGCCGGACAAGTTAGACGAACCCGCGATCACGCATCATCCCGGCAAGACGTTTCCGCTCGATGTGCGTCATGCGGGCGACGGACTCGCAGGCGATCACGCGCGCTATCACAACGTTTACGGAATGCAGATGGCGCGCGCGACGTTTGAAGGCTTGCGGCGCTTACAGCCGAACGCGCGCCCGTTTGTGTTGACGCGCGCAGGCTACGCGGGGATTCAACGCTATGCGGCCGTGTGGACGGGCGATAACGTGGCGAGTTGGGAGCATCTTGCGCTGACCATTCCGATGCTGACGAACTTGAGCGTGTCGGGCGTTGCGCTCATCGGCGCGGATGTCGGCGGATTCTCCGGCTCTCCGTCGGGCGAACTCTACGCGCGTTGGCTGCAAGCGGCAGCGTTGACTCCGCTCTTGCGCTCGCATACCGAAGCCGGAAGCAGAGATCAAGAGCCTTGGAGCTACGGCGCGGACTACGAAAGCATCAACCGCCAAACAATTGAACTGCGCTACCAACTGCTTCCTTACCTTTATTCTCTTTTCGAGCAACAGGCGGCGACCGGCGCGCCCGTAATGCGCCCCTTATGGTTTGAGTATCCGTCGGACGTGCGGACTTACTTGATCGAAGATCAATATCTCGTCGGGCGCGATCTTCTCGTCGCTCCTGTTCTGCGTGAAGCAACAGCGAAGCGCAAAGTTTATTTTCCGCGAGGCGATGCTTGGGTTGATTGGTGGACGGGCAGACGTTACGAAGGCGGCACGGAAGCGGAGATTGACGCGCCCATTAATCGCTTGCCGCTCTTTGCGCGCGTCGGCGCAACGATCCCAATGCAAGCCGTGATCCAGCATACAGATCAAATAATTCAGACTCCGCTTACCCTCGTTATAGTTCCCGACGCAGAAACGAAATTAACTGTAATTTACCAAGATGGTGGTGATGGATATTCGACTCGTGATCGTAAATTAACCGTTATGCAATCCGCGCAAGGTCTAACGATTTTGCAATCAGGTGATGCTTCGCTCCAGCCGGTGCGCGCCGTTGAAATACTCGGCATGAGCGCGTTGCCGAAAGAGATTAGAAGCGGAGGATTTCTGATTCAAACCGGAGGGTTAAACGGCAATACAATTCGCAAAGGCGGAGAAGTTATCGAAGGCACGACTTACGATCAAGCGGCAAAACGTTTGCGATTCCCTGTGTTGGAATCAAAACAATCTACCATCAAATTTAGCTTCGTTCGCTGACTCTCAACGCCATACAGTATTTCTCGCACAACACGCTTAGTAAAAACTGTTAGCTACTTTAGTTTTAATCAAGCATCACAACTTCGCCGTCAACCACGCGCGCTAAGTATTCGCCGTCACGCATCACCCACGCGATGCGGTGACCTTTGCGGGCAAGCTCCGCCCATTCGCTTTTTTTGTTCGGATTCTGCTCGATGAGTGTTGTGCCCTCGTCGTCTAATTCAACGTAGCGCAGTTGTGATCGCGCGAAACGCTTGACGCCGCGCCCGCCGCCGAAGAGTTTTTCGGCGTGAACGAGAATGCGCTTCGCGTCCAAATCTTCCTCTTCATTCTTTCCGGTCATAAACTTTGTTCCCCGTCATGTGTTTCGTCGGCGAGCAAGCGCGTCACTAAGTCGAGCAAATCTTTCGAGCGGTAAGGTTTGATAATGTAGGCGTTAAATCCGGCGTCGAGGGCGCGCTGTTGATCTTCATCACCGGCAAAGGCGGTGACGGCGATGCAGAGAAGATTATGCGTGCGTGCGTCTGCGCGCAGTTCGCGCAAAACTTCCCAGCCGTCCACGACGGGCATCGAGAGATCAACGAGCGCGACATCCGGCACTGCTCTGAGCGCCGTTTCAATGCACTCGCGCCCATCACGCGCTTCAAAGACGGTGTAACCCGCCGCCTCCAACATTAAGCGCAGCAACACGCGGTTGTCATCGTAATCATCGGCGATCAAGATACTGAGTGGTCGGGTCACGAAGAAACTCTGTTTAGGAATTTGTCAGAACAAAGAAGAAGGCCGTTATAGCTTGAGCGAGGCAGGCGTGTCAAACCGTTTACCGACGCCGAAAAAAGAGTTGCTTGACACCGCCGCGCGCCCACGTCCATAATCCGCCGTAAATTCGCGGGAGCCTCTCTCTGCGCGAATGACGCTTCAGGCGGAGGCGTCTCTTCGGCGGCGGCGACCGCCCCGGAAACGTCGGCTTCCGCCGTTGGCAAAAGCGACAAACAAGATTTCAAACTCAAAGTTTAAGGGAGATTAAATAGTGGCAAGCGACGACTTGGAAAAAAGTTTGCGCGGCGAAGTGGACGAATTTGTTAACGCGCGCCTGCAAAGTTTGCGGGAAGAAGTGGAGCGCACACACGCCCAAGTCAACGAAGCGTTTACGCGGCTCGCCGAACGCCTCGCGCACGATCAGCAGGACGGCGCAGCAATCACCGTCGCCATCTCCGAGCATCTGCGCCAAGCCCGACGGCTCGGCTCGGACGAAGCGGCCGCCGAATCATCGCGCACGAAAGCCGCCAGCGATGTCGCCATCATCAAAGCGGCCGTTGACGATATTGACAATCAACGCTCGCAGGCTGACATACTTAACTCTCTCGTCAATCGCGCCGCCTCATTCGCGCCGCGCGTGATCTTCTTTGTTGTTAAAAACGATCAGGCGTTGGGCTGGCGCGCGCGCGGTTTGGAAGGCACCATCGGCGATGCGGCCGTGCGCGAAATTTCGCTTCCACTCTCGGCTCACACGCTCTTAAGCGAAGTTGTTACAAGTCGCACGACGTGGAGCGGCGCGGCGGGCGCACACGACGATGAGCAAATGCTGTTTGAAAAAATCAACGGAACGGCGCAAATGCCCGACCGCATCATCGCCATTCCGCTTCTTGCGCGCGGTCGCGCCGTTGCCGTGCTCTATGCCGACTGCGCCGAAATGGATGCGGACGCGATCAACCTCGAAGCTTTAGAGACGCTTGTACGCGTCGCCGGAATGGGCGTCGAACTGCTCGCCACCTCGCGCCCCGCGCCGACTGCAACAAGCGCGGCTGTGCCGCCGCCTTCACCCTATCAACCGCGAACGGCCGCTCCGCCGCCACCAACGGCTCAATCCGACTTTGAACCGGCGGCGAATCCTTCAACTGAATCGAATCCGCAAATCTCAACCGGGGCGTTGCCCGAAACATTCGCACCACCACTAACACAGCCAGCGCCATCGTCACAACCCGTGATGAGCGCC
>JACDAW010000427.1 GCA_013695245.1 Pyrinomonadaceae bacterium
TGTGGTACACGGGCGTGCTCGCGCTCGTCCTTGTCGCCTTCGCCGTCACTTCCTACTTCTTTCTCGATCACACGCTCGACCAGCGCACCGACAATTCGCTCGCGGAGATGGCGCGCGCCTTCGTCTCTACGCTCGCCACGGAGCAGCGAGAGTTTGCGGAGGGCGTAGCTGAATTCCGTGCGCAGAGTAATCAAGACGCTTCCGTCAACTCCGTTATAAGTGATGCCGTAAGCGAGTATCGCTCCAGAGATTATAGACTCATCGTTTATGACGACGCGCAACAGGTCGTTGCCGTTGCGCCTGATTTTGATGGTGAAAGTAAAAATTCAGCGGAGTCAGTCAAGGCGATTCCGCCGGTTGCCGCCGCAAATCTCAGAGAATTGATCGCTTCGCTCGACGTTAAGTCCGACGCTACGCCACGTTACGCCACGCTCTCAGACGGCGACAATGATTACCGTGTGATCCTCCAACCCATCAAATCCGGCGGGCGTATTTATACGCTCGTCGTGATGCGCGCGCTTGATGAGCAGGAAGATTTACTCGAAGGAGCGGGCGGCGCACTTCTCATCGCTGTTCCATTCGCGCTGCTGTTGGCAAGTGTCGGCGGCTACTTCCTCGCGCGTAAGAGTCTCGCGCCGGTCGTCGCTATGAGCGACACGGCGGCGCGCATCGGCGCGGAGAACATGCACGAACGCCTGCCAATCTCAAATGAGCGTGACGAACTCGGACGCCTCGCCCGCGCGTTCAACGATCTACTCGCGCGGCTTCATAATTCGTTTGAGCAGCAGCGCCGCTTCATGGCCGACGCTTCGCACGAACTGCGCACGCCCGTTGCTATCGTGCGCGGCGAAGCGGAGGTTGCGCTTTCACAAGACGCGCGTTCGCAGGCAGACTTACGCGAATCGCTTCATATCGTGCACGACGAAGGACGACGTTTGACGCGCATCGTAGAAGATTTATTCACGCTCGCGCGCGCCGACGCAGGCCAGAATCATCTCGTGCTGACAAATTTTTACCTTGACGAACTCGTCGGTGAAGCCGCGCGCTCCGTGCGCACGATTGTCGCCGAACGTCATCTGTCGTTGCAGATAGATGCGCCCGTCGAGATGCCATTTCACGGCGACGAAGCGTTGATGCGCCGCCTCGTTTTGAATCTGCTCGACAATGCGATTAAGCACACTCCGGCGGGTGGGCAGGTGACGGTAAAGTGCGAGCGAAAAGAGAAACATTATCTGTTGATTGTCACCGACACCGGAAGCGGCATTCCGGCGGAAGCGAGGCCGCATATCTTCGAGCGATTCTATCGAGCCGACCGCGCTCGCTCGCGCGCTTCTGCAACTGACGGCGCAAGAATCACGAGCGGCGCAGGATTAGGCCTCTCCATTGCGCTGTGGGTCGCTGAAGCGCACGGAGGCACACTTGAGCTTCAACGCTCCGACGCTTCCGGCAGCACGTTTGTCGCCAAGTTCCCCGCGCTAATCACAGATAACGATCAAATCTCGGAAATCGCTCCGGTTTAATGCTGCGTTAATCTTCAATTCGTTAACTTATCGTATGAAAAGTGGTAAAGCGTCTCTGGAACTTGAGACGAATTTCTGAGATTGATCGTAATACAAAACCCGCACCGGCTAGTTTCAAACAGCTTGGCAACATGAGCTTACCCGAAAGAGGACACAAAATGAGGAACAAAAACATTCTTACCGCGAGCTTGTTTGCTGCGCTTGCCACGACAGGCGCGACCGCCTTCGCCGCAACGCACGCGCAAACCGCACAACGCAATGAAAACAGAGAAGCGCAGGAGGAACAAAACGAACAAGGCGAACGCGGAGCGAATTCACGCAAGCAGGCGCGACTTGCGCGACAGGCGAAGATCACAATGGAGCAGGCTCGCACAACCGCCCTTGAGCGCGTTCGCGGTAAGATTGAAGAGAGTGAGCTTGAACGCGAACATGGCAAGCTCGTCTATTCCTTCGACATACGCAACGAGCGCGGCACGATTAGCGAAGTGCAGGTGGATGCGATCAACGGTCAGGTTGTAAGCGTCGAGGAAGAGAACGCACAACAGGAAGCCGCCGAACGCGCGAAGGATGAGCGCGCGCGGGCGCGCACACGAAACACACGCCCCAAGCAACAATGAAATGGAAATCTTCATGGCGCGCCTTCATCATTTTTGTCTCATCAGCAATGTGGATGACGGGCGCGTTCGCGCAAGAGAGAAGCGATTCCGTTTCACCCGCCGTGCCTTTGCGAACGCCGGAGGCGAACAATACAGTTGCGCCGCTCACGCTTGATGAAGCGGTGCAACTTGCGCTCAAGCAAGCCTCTCAGTTTCAGCAAGCGGCAATTAATGAAAGAGTCGTGGCGGAAGACGTGCGGCAAGCGCGGGCGGCGTTTCTGCCGCGCGTCGCCGCCATGCCATCGCTCATCGCCACAACTCCTGCACTCGGCGCAAACGCGCCGGGCACGCCGCGCCCGCCCTCGTTCATCGGCGCAAACGCGATCACGGAATATCAAGGGCTGGTGAACGTCGCGGGCGAACTCGACATCGGTGGACGCTTGCGCGCGACGCTCAAACGCAATCAGGCATTGCTCGAAGCGGCGCGCGCGGGAACTTCAGTCGCGCGCCGCGCGCTCATACTCGCTGTCGAAGACGCTTACAACAATCTCGCGCTTGCCATCACCGCGCGTCGTTCGGCGGATCAAAGTCTTGCCGCCGCCGCCGAGTTCGAGCGCATCACCAATCTGTTGTTAAGCGGCGGTGAAGTTGCCCCGGTTGATGCGACGCGGGCGCGCTTGCAAACCACAGCTCGGCGCGATGAACTCGAACGGGCGCGCGCGGCGGAATCGGCGGTTGCCGATGCGCTTCGCATTTTTATCGGCTACGATTTCACGCAACCCGTAGCGACGACTGATCTGGTTGTGGCGACGCCGGAAGCAGGCGAAATTGAAGGTTACGCGGCAGGCACGATAACAGCCCGGCCGGAGTTCCGGCAGTTCGTTGCCGAACGTCGCGCGGCCGAGCAAGACATCAGGCTCGCCCGCGCCGAACGCCGCCCGCAGTTTACTTACTCGATTAACGGCGGTTCGCTCACCGACTCTTTGCGTCCATCCGCAATCGGCACGCATACGGGAGCATCGGCGAGTGTCGGCGTGGCGTTTCCGCTCTTCGATGGTGGCGCGAGTCGCAGTCGTGAAAGACAAGCGCGGCTTCGCGCCGAGGCAGCCGAGAACGCGCGCGCCGTTGCCACCAAAACTTTCGCGCAAGAGTTTTACACCGCCCGCGCGCAAGCAATCTCGGCGGTCGCGCGCATCAGGCTCGCCAGCACGGGCATCAGGGACGCGGAACAAAACGTCGAAGCCTCCATTGCTCGCTACCGCGCGGGCGAAGCGTCGATCATTGAAGTTACCGACGCACAGAGCATACTGATCGCGCAACGCAGCGCGCTCTACCAAGCCATCTTCGATTACCAATTCGCGCGCTCAAGGCTTCGGCGAGCCACCGGGCAATAAGGAGCAGTGAAGCTTAAATAAGGCGCGAACGACAAACGATCAAGCTATGCCGCAGGAAGAACAAAGTGATAGCGAGCGATCACGCCGGGATAACGTGGAAGTAATGAGCGCTACATCTCATTCTCTTAATCGAGCAGCGCGCAACGATTCTGCCGCCAACCTTAAACAGACCGATGGCGCTCGAACTGAAAATGAAGACGCGAGCGCGGTGGAGGAAACGCGCCCGAATTTAAACGGAACAAAGCGGAGACGACGAAACATTGTTATCGTCCTCGTTCTGCTTATCGCGTCGTTGCTTATCATCTACTTTTCGTTCTTCCGGTCAAAAACGAAAACAGATGCGACAGACGAAGCCGAAGTGATCGTCAGCGTTCGCACGGCGAAGGTGGAGCAGCAAGGGATCGCTTCCCGATCTACCGCGCTCGGCACGATCTTTCCGCGCGAGCAGGCGATTGTGAGCACAAACATTGGCGGCCAGATCAAAGCCATGCGGCTGCTGAAAAACCAAGTTGTGCGGCAGGGCGAGGTCATAGCGCAGCTTGACGTGCGCGATCTGCAAGCACAGCGCGCTGAAGCGGCGGCGACCGTGCAGAGCGCGCGGTTACAGGCGCGCGGCGTGACGACGGGAGCGATTCCACAAACCAACGCGCAAACCGAAAGAGATTTACGCGATGCGCGCGCGGGCGTTGCAAACGCGCGGGCGCTTTATGAGCGACGGCGCGATTTGTACGGCAAAGGCGGCATCGCGCTCAAAGAAGTGGAAGCCGCCCAACTCGCTTTGACCACCGCCGAGAATAACCTGCGGCTCGTCGAGCGCACTGCTTCTCTGCGCACAAGCGCGATCAACCCGAACGATCAAGCGCAAGCGCAGTCTGCCATCACGCAAGCCGAACAGCGCATGAGGACGATTGACGCGCAGTTGAGTTTCGCTAACATTCGCTCGCCGCTGACGGGCGTCGTCACCGAGCAGTTTCAATTTCAAGGCGAGTATGCAGCGTCCGGCGCGCGCCTTGTGACTATCGCCGACACGAGCGAAGTGATCGTCAAAGCTCAGTTTGCCGATACGGTGGTCGCCGATATGAAAATGGGTGATAGCGCGACGATTCTGCCGAACGATCTGCCCGGCGAGCGCATGGGCGGGCGCGTCTCGCTCATTAGCCGTTCGAGCGATCCGCAGAATCGCACCGTCGAGGTGTGGGTCAATCTCGGCAACGCGGCCGGGCGCTTGCGAACGGGCAGCGCCGCCCAAGTTCTCGTCGCCACTAACACTGCCAATGAAGCGCTCGTAGTTCCCGCTTCAGCCGTGACGCTCGACGCGACAGACGCGGACACGGGCACGGTGATGCTCGTTGACAAAGAATCAATCGCGCGCGAAACAAAAGTCAAA
>JACDAW010000463.1 GCA_013695245.1 Pyrinomonadaceae bacterium
CGGCAAGGCATTCGGATCGATGCTCGACCCGTCCGTCTGCTCCCACGCGCTTTCATCAACGTCGCGCGCCGCCCAACCCGCGTCGTCGCCCGCGCGGTAAAGCCAGCCGAGTTTGTTCAGTTCAACCTGTTTACCATCCGCCAATTTATCCGCCGTCAAAGTAAGAACTTCAGCCGTTTGTGCGCGAAGATAAATCGGCGAAAGAAACAGCAGGAAGGCAAAAAGAAGAAAGGCGCGCGCGATGGTTTTTGAAATTCGCATATCCCGTTAATGTTACTTCATACTTTACGAGCGTCTGGCACCCATATGTCGGATCGGAGACGGCCCGTAATACGTCGGTCGCAATCCCGTTGACTGCTTTTATTTCGCGGATGACAACGGCGTTCCCGTACATTGCACGGCTTTGACTTTCAACACTACGAACGTCACGTCGTCGTCTTGCGGACGCGCCCCGCCCCACTCGTCTCCGTCTCGCACAAAACGATCTACGATCTCTTGCGACGAGTGCGCGGCCGTCGTTTGAAGCACCGTCTTGGCGCGCGCGTAGTCGAGCATCTCGCCACGTTCATTGAATCTTTCGGGAAACCCGTCGCTCATCAACAGCACGGCGTCGCCCGGAGACAAGTGGAACTCCTGCTGTTGGTAAGGGAATGATGCCACGCTCCCCAACGGCATCGCCCTGATCGACACCTCTTCGATTGTCCCCGACGGCGCGCGGTAGATCAGGACGGGCGGCATCCCCGCCGCGCTGATCGTGAGACAATTTTCTTTCACCTTGATCACCGTCATTGCCATGTAGAGCGAGCGCAGATTCATCCGCTTCAAGGCTTGACTCGATTGGGTGAAGAACTGCGTGATTGACGGTTCGTGCGCGAAGGCGTTGAATAAACTCTTTGTCGCCGTCACCATCGTCCCGGCCTTCAAGCCGTGACCCGTCGCGTCGCCGACCGCGACGGTCAAGGTGCCGTCTTCCGAAACATGAAAGTCATAGTAGTCGCCGCCGACTTCGAGCGCTGGCTTCATGTATGCCGCGATCTCTAAGTGCGGCAGTTGCGGGAGTCGCTTCGGCAACATTGAGAGTTGGAGTTGGCGCGCTTCTTCGAGCTCCTTCGCGCGCCGCTCGTTCTCAGCTTCGATCTCCTGCCGCCGCCGTTCTTCGACGATCATGCGCCCGACGAGCCGCGCGTTCTCAAGCGCGAGCGTCATCTGCGAAGCGACGCCCGACAGCAACTGTTTATCTTCGCCGGAGAACGGCAGATCGCCAAGCCGGGAGCCGAGCGCGACGAAGCCGAGCAGTTCCTCTTTCGTTTCGAGCGGCAGCTAGAGCGCCGCATTCGTGCTTCGCAAAATCTCCACCTCGCCGCGAGCAAATTCATCTTCGACGGCGAAAGTGTGCCGCGCTTCGTTCACCCACGAGTCTGCGTCGGCGAAATCAACTTCTAGGGGGCCGCGCGCCGCGTCTAGTTTCTTCACAACGAAAGAGTTGCGCGCGAACCGCTCCTCCGGCGCGCCCGCCGTCGCGTCCATTTTTCCCGCCCCGTCGTGTTTCGACCGGAACTCGCTTACAAGATCGCCCGTCGCCGGATCGCTCAGGAAGATCATCACCGACTCGACGTGCAGCGCCGCCTCGATCCGCGCGGCGACTAAAGGCAGCAGTTCGCGCACGTCCGTCACGCGCCGCATTTCCGCGCCGAGTTCCGCGAGTATGGCCTGCGAGTTGTAGGCCTCGCGGAAGAAACGACGATCAATCGCGGGGCTGATCACGCGATTGTTCAACCACGAAACCAAATTCCAGACGAGGATGGCGATGCCCGCTGAAACCATGCCGACGACGGCCGGGTTTGAGGTGCGCAGCACGAAGCGGAAGATGCCGTACATCAGGAAGGGCATCAGAAGACTCAAGAGAATGATCTGCAACCCGATTGAGCCGCCCGAAACGAGCAGGTAGCGCACGCCGCGCCGGATGATCAGTGAGACGGGAATCACTTTGTGGCGCGCGATGGCGTAAGCGAACGCCAAAGGCATGAGCGGTGGCGTGGCGTAAAGAAACACGCCCACCCACATACTCCACGCTTGATTCGTAGCAGGAGAGGTGAAACCCAGCTTTTCCGCCGATAATTCAAGAACTATAAGGATGACTAGCGGCGCAAAAGCGATCAGCGTGCCGCTCAAAACGACGCGCAACTTGCGGCGCGCGAGCCTGTCTGCTTGACGATAACTGACAATCGCTGCAACGAGGGCGGCGACTAAGTAACCAAGAAACTGAGCCAAGCTGACATACGACAGGATAGGATAATCTTTTGCCGGATTGAACGGCGCTTCCGGCTCAAAGAACCTGAGCCAAACGAGAACCAAGGTGTATGGCGTGGAGAGCAGAAAGAACAGTAGATAAACGTAAATGATGAAGCGCGGAAATCGCTTGACGAGCGGCGACGTTTGCGGAAAAACGAGAAAGAGATGCAGCAGCGCGGGGGAAAAGGCGTCGCTCACTAACCACGCCAGAGCCACCAACAAGAGCAGCCAATATGGATAGACAAACGGGGCGAAACCCGTCTGCGCACCTTGGCTAAAAGCGTTCGCAAACAGCGCGAGCATCACGGCTAAGATGACTGCTTGCCGATCATGTGGCTTGAGCGTGAACAAGACCAGCCCGATCAGTAACGAAATTATCGGAAGGAGAATGTTCTGCTCAAGCGTCTGCAACCGTCGCGGCAGAGGCGGCGACCAGCGCGCGAACGGCAAGCGCATCTCCGGCAAGATTTGACCTTCGCGGCGGACGGTAATCGTGTAAGTGTCGCCGGGCTTGGCGCGGTAAGTGGCGAGGACATCCTGCCTCACGCTTGTGAAAGGCTCGCCGTTATAAGCGACGATTTCATCTCCGTCCTTCAGCGCGCCGCCTACGATGCTCGCGTCGCCCACTTGCAAGACGTGAGACTCGCCGCGCTTTTCGACGTAAATACCATTACTCACGCCCCAAAACATCCCGCGCAACGACCAGTAAAGCGAGACGCCGACAGAGAACGTCATCAACGCGAGAATGAACGTCACAAGCCAAAAGCGCATTTGCTCTTTCATCGCACACCTCTGACGAAATGATGTTTGCTTTGAGCGTGGCTTAAGTCAGTTGTAACCTGAGCCAATCTCCCGCGTGGAGTTGACTGTTGACGGCAGCCAAAAACAGAGCAGCCTCCGACGAACGCAAATCTCAATCGCTTGTTCATAGAACCTTTCGGGTGACACTTTTATTTCCCGGCAAACTAAGTTGTTTTGATAGTATCGCCGCCATTGATTTTCAGTACCACAAACGTGACATCATCATCCTGCGCTCGTGCGCCCGCCCAACTGTCTCCCGCCTGCACAAAACGATTAACAATCTCTTGGGGCGATTCTCCGGCGATCTGTTCAAGCATCAACTTCGCACATTCGTAACCAATCATCTCGCCTCCTTCGTTGAAGCGTTCCGGGAAGCCGTCGCTCATCAGCACGACACAATCGCCCGCCGCCAATTCCGATTCTTGTTGCTGATACGGAGCGGATAAGGGACTTCCAAGTGGCATTGCTTTAATAACGATCTCCTCCACCGCGCCTGTCGCCGCGCGGTAGAGAAGCACGGGCGGCATCCCGGCGAGTCCTACCATGACACGATTGTTGTTGATCTTCAGCATCGTCATCGCCATAAACATACCGCGCAGGTTCATCCGCTTGAGCGCGCTCGACGATTGCCTGAAAATGTGCGCGATATCCGGCTCGTGCGCGAAGGCGTTAAAGAGACTTTTGGTTGCTGTGACAACC
>JACDAW010000485.1 GCA_013695245.1 Pyrinomonadaceae bacterium
TCGTGCGTTCCTTCTTCTGCAACCGTGCCGTTTTGTAAAACGATGATGCGGTCAGCCATGCGCACCGTCGAGAAGCGATGCGAGATAAGGACGGCCATGCGCCCGCGCACGAGTTCGGAAAATCTGATGAAGACTTCGTATTCGGAGCGCGCATCGAGGGCAGCGGTCGGCTCGTCTAAAATCAACACTTCGGCATCACGCATGAAGGCGCGGGCGATAGCGACCTTCTGCCATTCGCCGCCCGAAAGATCGACCCCGCCCTCAAAGCGACGACCAAGCATCTGACGATAACCCGCAGGCAGGCGCGGCAGAAGCGTTGCGGCAAGCGACTTCTCGGCGGCCGCAACGATAGATGCGGGAGCAGTAGCAGTCTCCGGCGGGTTGAGTTCGAGTGCGTCGTTCTTAGTCTGTGTGTTGCTTGAAGTTGACGCGCCGGAGTCTGGCGCGCCTTTCTTTTGCCCCTTGCCGTTAGCTCCGCTCTTATTCAACATGCTTTCTGATGTTTCTAAATAAGATGCGACCTCATCGATCTCGCCCACGCCGATGTTGGCATCAAACGCAAAATCGTAGCGCACGAAATCTTGGAAGATAACGCCGATAGCGCGGCGCAAAGATGCAATGTCGTATTCGCGCAAGTCTCTGCCGTCGAGCGTGATGCGCCCTTCGGTCGGATCGTAGAGGCGCGCGAGCAGTTTGGTGAGCGTTGTTTTGCCCGCGCCGTTTTCGCCGACGAAAGCGATGCGCTCGCCGGGTCGAATGCTAAAGTTGACGTTGCGCACCGCCCACGTCTCGGATTCGGGATAACGAAAGCCGACATTCTCGAACACGAAGCCTTCACGGACGGGATGCGGCACAGAGGGTGCGTCGGGCGGTGAAGTGAGCGTCGGTTTCATCTCGAAGAAATCAAACATGTCTTTGAGATAAAGGCTCTGCTGATAAATGTCGCTGGCTGCGCCAAGCAGACGCGAAATTAGATCACGGCTACGCGCAAACGAAGCAGCGAGAAACGTGAGCGAACCAAGCGTGATCGCGCCCTTTACGGCGCGCACGAGAATGATCGCATAAGCGGCGTAATAACCGAGCGTGCCGACGACGGAGAGCAGCGAAGCGACAATGCCTTTGCGGATCGAGAGGCGTTTATTTTCTTCGTAGAATTTATCGGCGAGCGTTTTGTATCTAGTGACCAGCCAAGGTGCGAGATTAAACATCTGCACCTCTTTCGCCGTGCGGTCGCTTGCGCCTAAGAAACGAAGGTAATCGAGCAGGCGACGTTCGGGCGTCCAACGATACAGCAGCGAATACTGCTGCGAAGCGAAATGCGTTTCGCCGAGAAAACTTGGGACGACCGACACGGCAAGCAAGAGAAGCAGCCACGGGCTATAAACAAAAAGAGCCGCGCCGAGCGAAAGCAGCGTGAGCGCGTCTTGCGCCATCGAAAGAAGCTGAGCGAGGAGACCGATGCGCCCCGTCGTTTGGCGACGCGCGCGCTCAAGACTATCGTAAAAGTCTGGATTCTCGAATTGGTAAAGATCGAGCGTTGCGGCATGTTGCATCAAGCGCACGCTCGTATGATTGGAAAACAGATCGCCGAGTAAACTTTCGACGAGCGATGAAGCGCGCGAGAGAAATTCGCCGATGATGACGATAGCGATCTCAAGTCCGACGAGTTTCCAGAGCGCGGAAGAGCGTGTTGGAGAAAAGACGTCGGCGCGTGCCGCGACCACAGTGTCAATGATCAACTTGGCCGTCCAGAGCGTGGCGACGGGCACGAAGGCGCGCGCGACGCGCAACAAGATCATCGTCAACGTGTAACCGCGATGCGTTTGCCAGACAAGCCGCATGAGCGGCGGGATGTAGCGAAGCGCGCGCACGCGCTCACGCCACGTCCGGTCTTCGTCAGAAGACGCTGGCGTTCGGCGATTAAAGCGTGAACTCATAAGTAAAACAGAAATTAAAACGAACCGAAAGTCTCAATTTTCGAGTTGAAGGATGCATAAATTCCTGTTCAAATTTATGTCAACGAGATTGCATCTCACGCGCCTCTGCATGTTGCAAAACGCTTCATAATGCGCAAGGATATAAGCGGGTAGTATTCATTATCTGCATGAATAATTTGCAGGCTAAACGAGTATTTTGAAATGTGTAAACAAAACTTGAGCGGAAGTCAAAACAAAAGAGGCAAGCGCGTGACGCGAAAGTTTTTACTCACCTGCTGGCTGCTCGCAGCGAGTTGCGCGTTCGTCGCGGCTCCGGCGCGCGGGCAAGAGGTTGTTGATAAATGGGTGGCGACCGTTAACGGCAGCGAGCTTATCACTTATTCCGATCTGCTCTGGCAACTCGCTCTCCAACCCAACGCGCCGCTTGAACGCCCGCGCTCGGAAGATTTAAATCGCGCTCTGCAACTCGTTATTGACCAACGCCTCATCGCGCAGGAAGCGGGCAAGCTTCCGTCAATCAGGCCGACCGATGCCGACACGGAAGCGGAGCTTACGAAGTTAGTCAAGCTTTTCCCTTCGCCGACGGAATTTTACGAACGTGTGCGTCGCGTCGGATTGTCGGCGGATCGTCTGCGCGAGATCGCACGCGAGCGCGTGGCGATTGAGAAGTTTCTTGATTTTCGCTTTCGCTCATTCACTATTGTGACCCCGCAGGAAGTATCTGATTACTACCGAGACGTTTACGTGCCGCGTGAGCGCGCCCGCGCGCCGGGCATTGTGGTTAAAACGCTCGAACAAGCAACGAACGAGATCGAACAGACGCTCATCGAAAGCAAGATCGCCTCCGACACCGACGCGTTTTTGGAAGACGCAAGGACACGCGCCGAGATCGTGATTCTCAATGCGGTGTAAGAAGCCGGAGAAATAATATTCGCGGTGCATGAGTCTTTATCTGATATAGCAATAA
Organism: Pyrinomonadaceae bacterium; assembly: GCA_013695245.1. Taxonomy (GTDB): domain Bacteria; phylum Acidobacteriota; class Blastocatellia; order Pyrinomonadales; family Pyrinomonadaceae; genus JACCYN01. The sequence continues at coordinate 2,905 of JACDAW010000485.1, forward strand.
ATCGTATCTCGGCGATATGAATACAAATTTTTGAATGGGATGAGAACAAAGCGAGACAAAATTTTGAGAAATACGACGTTTTGTTTGACGAAGCGAGCACAGTGTTTGCTGATCCGCTCTCTCTCTGACCATTCCCGATCCGTTACATTCGGAAAATGAAAACCGCTTAGTTATAACCGGCTTGTCATACCGACATCGCCAACTCGTTGTAGTTTATGCGGAGCGGGAGGATAAGATCAGAATTATCAGCGCGCGTCTTGCTACGCCGCGCGAGAGGAGTAAGTATGAAGAAGGAACAGAATAGCGGGCATGATGCTGATATGTTAGATGAATATGATTTTAACGGAGGCGTGCGCGGCAAGTATGCCGAACGCTTTGCGCAAGGGAGCAACGTCGTGGTGCTCGACCCGGATGTGGCCAGAGTTTTCTCTGATGCTGAATCAGTTAATCAAGCTTTGCGCGCCCTCGCTGGAATCATTCAACAGCAATCCGAAAAAGCTCAGAGATAGCACTCTCTGATTCAAGAATTTGGCAATTAATATTTCATGTGGCGTAAGCGCGCAAGTGAAAAACCGAAAAGACCGCGCATCGGACTCGCATTGTCGGGCGGGGCAGCGCGCGGGATTGCGCACGTCGGTGTGCTGAAGGTTTTAGAGGAACATAACGTTCAGGTTGATTACATCGCCGGAACTTCGGCGGGCGCGGTTGTGGCCGGGGCATACGCCGCAGGGTTGTCGCTTGCTGAGCTTGAAGATTTCGCGCGCAAGATGCGTTGGCGCGACATGGGGCGCGTGGCGCTCTCGAAACTCGGCATTCAGCACAACGAGCGCATGGGCGAGTTTATCCGCGCGCGCTTTCCCGTGACGCGCTTTGAGGATTTGAAAATTCCGCTCGCCATCGTCGCCACTGATCTCACAACGGGTGAAGCTGTCACACTGAAAGATGAAGGCGACCTCGCGTTTGCGATTCGCGCAAGCTGTGCTTTACCGGGTTGGTACGTGCCTTTGACTGATGAGCGCGGTCGGCAACTCGTTGACGGCGGATTGGTTGCTAACGTCCCGACGGCCGCCGCCCGCGCGCTCGGCGCAGACGTTGTCATCGCCGTTGACGTTAACGCGGAGGGCGCGAAGTTTATGGGCGCGCCGCAGTCGCTGATCGGCGTGCTGATGCAATCAATGATCGTCGTTCATCGCACGGCCGCCGCGCACCAGTTGGCATTAGCCGACGTTGTGATCAAGCCTAAGATCGGCCACGTCCGTTGGGACGAGATGGGACACGCCGATGAACTTGTCGCAGC
>JACDAW010000489.1 GCA_013695245.1 Pyrinomonadaceae bacterium
CGGCAAGCGTGCCGACGTCTATTTTGTATTTCCTGATTTTGCTGTAGAGGCGAGGGCGGTAAATGCCTAAGAGATTCGCCGCCGCCTGCTTGTTGCCGCCGGTGCGTTGCAGTGTGCGTTCGATAACGACCTTCTCTAAGTCTTCAAGTGTCATGTTGGGCGGCACATCCCACGCGGCGGCCTGTTGTGATTTCTCCGGCAACGAGCCGTTGTCGAACGGTAAATCTACCGGCTCGATCTTGTTTGATTTAGCGAGCAGCACGGCGCGCTCCAGAGCGTTTTGCAGTTCGCGCACGTTGCCCGGCCACGTGTGCGCGAAGAGTCGAGCATAGGCGGACTGAGAAATGCCGTTAATCGGGCGCGAATATTTGCGCGCGTACATCTTGAGAAAATGTTCGGTGAGCAGTTGCGTATCTTCGACGCGCTCGCGCAAGGGCGGGACGTGAATGGTGATCGTCGAGATGCGGTAGAAAAGATCGTCGCGCAAAAGCCCATCGCGGATCGCATCGGCGGGCGGGCGGTTGGTTGAAGAGATTAAGCGGAAATCAACGGCGTAAGTTCTTTCTGATCCGACCTTGCGGTAGCTTCGCTCCTGCAGCACGCGCAAAAGTTTTGGCTGAAGCTCAACAGGCATCTCGGCGATCTCGTCAAGAAGCAACGAGCCGCCCGCCGCATGTTGGACGAGTCCGTCTTTATCGGCGTGCGCGCCCGTGAAAGCTCCTTTGGTATGCCCGAAGAGTTCACTTTCAATCAGTTCTTTGGGGAGCGCGGCGCAGTTAACTTTAATGAAAGGTTTCTTGGCGCGCAATGAGTTGTAGTGAATCGCGTTGGCGATTAATTCTTTGCCTGTCCCCGACTCGCCAACGATCAAAACGTTCGCGTCGGATTTGGCGACGGACTCAATCGTTTCGTAGATCATCTGCATCTGTTTTGATGCGCCAATGATGTTGAAATACTCGGTGCGGGTTGAGAGCTGGCGACGCATACTCTCGGTTTCGGCCATCAGCTCGCGGCGTTCGATGGCTTTTTCGACGAGCGGCAGAATCTGCTCAAAGTCGAAAGGCTTTTCAACGAAGTAGAACGCGCCGCCCTTTGTCGCTTCAACTGCGCGCGCCACCGTGCCGTAGCCGGTGACGACGATCACTTCGGTCGAAGGCTGCGCGTCTTTGATGTGGCGCAGAACCTCCATACCGTCCATATCGGGCAATTGAAGATCGCAGATGCAGAGATGGTGTCCGCCGCGATCAAAAAGCTCAATGGCTTCGGCACCCGTCGCGGCTGTGTCAACTGTGTAGCCTTCTTCAGCCAGATTCTGCTTCAGCGAATCGGCCATCATCGGTTCGTCGTCAACAACAAGAATGCGTGCGTCTTTACGTTCCAACGTTTCTTCGTCCCCCGTTAAGTTAAAGTAGTAAGGCGGAAGCGGGAAGGATGAAAAACTTCTACCTTCTGTTTCCGCGTTCAGCCTTCCGAGTTTTCAAGCGGCAGTTTCGCGCGTAGGATATTTCCTTCGTGCTCGATTTGTCCGCCATGCGCTTTGATAACCTTTGCGGCGACGTTGGCGCGCAGGGCGTTGCTGCCGGAGTAAGAGTTGAACAAAGAATTCGTCTCGTCCGGCTGTTTTACACCGTGCCATTCCACGATGGCGATGGCGGAGGGAGATTCTTCAGAGCGCGCGCCACGTAGGGAAATTGTGACCGCGCCCGGTTCAGTTTCGTTTTGCCGCGCCGCCTCAGTCAAGTCTTTTATGGCTTCAGTGATAGACGCTAAATCGAATTCGCCCTGAAAAGAGTTATCTTCCGCGTCAATTTTCAAATCACTTTGCGCAGCGACGGACACAATCACCTTTGTTAGGTCAACGTGTGGCTGACGGCGCAGTTCGATGGGGCGCGCGAGACGCACAAGCGCGGAGGCGTCGGCCGTTGCGCGTTCGAGTCCGGCGATCAGCTTGGTGATTGTCTCGCGTTCGTCCTCCGGGCGGCCATCGCGCTCCATGCGTTT
>JACDAW010000490.1 GCA_013695245.1 Pyrinomonadaceae bacterium
ATAATATAACGCGGCGCAAAAGAAAACGCGAAGAAACAATAAAACAATCAAACATTATGAATTTTATCTTGGTCGAATTTAATCGGCGAAAGTGATCTTTATGATTCGTTTCACCACCGCCGGAGAATCGCACGGGCGCGCGCTCATCGCCGTGTTAGAAGGCTTGCCCGCCGGACTCGCGGTTGATGCGGAAAGCATTAATCGTGAACTTGCGCGTCGTCAGCAAGGTTACGGTCGCGGGGGTCGCATGAAGATCGAGCAAGACAAGGCGGAGATTTTAAGCGGCGTGCGACACGGGCAAACGATTGGCTCGCCCGTTGCGCTGATGATCGAGAACAAGGATTGGGCGAATTGGCAGGATGTAATGAGCGTGGAAGAATTGGAACATGCGCCGGAGAAATCGCGTCGCATCGCTCGCCCGCGTCCCGGTCATGCCGATTTGGCCGGAGGGCAGAAGTATAACCGCCGCGATCTGCGGGATGTGCTGGAGCGTGCGTCGGCGCGCGAGACGGCGGCGCGCGTCAGTTGCGGCGCAATCGCTAAACTGTTGCTCGCGGAGTTCGGCATTGAAATTCGCAGCCATGTCGTTCAGCTTGGCGGAGTGCCTGATGAGCCGTTAGAAATAAATTGGAACGCGATCAGCAATATCCCGGACGATGCGCCGCTCAGATGCGCCGATGCGGAAGCGCAAGGGCGTATGATCGATCTCGTTGACGAAGCTCGACGCGCGGGCGATACGCTCGGCGGAGTTTTCGAGGTGGTGACGCGAGGGCTAGTGCCCGGTCTCGGAAGTCACACGGCGTGGGACGCGAAGCTCGATGGGCGACTGGCGCAAAGCGTGATGTCAATTCCGGCCGTCAAAGCCGTCGCAATCGGTGCGGGAGTAGAAGCGAGCAGTTTGCCCGGCTCACAAGTGCATGACGAAATCAGTTACGACGAAGCGCAAAGAAGTTTCGCGCGGCGCACAAACAATGCGGGCGGACTCGAAGGCGGCATCACGAACGGCGAGGAAGTGCGCGTGCGCGGATTCATGAAACCCATTTCCACCTTGCGTCGCGCGCTTCGCTCCGTTGACATTGACACGAAGGAGGAACAGTCGGCCGCTTTTGAGCGTTCGGATGTAACGGCCGTCCCGGCGGCAGGCGTGATCGGCGAATCAATGGTTGCGCTTACTCTAGCAGCGGCGATGAGCGAGAAGCTTGGCGGCGACAGTTTGGAAGAGATGCGGCGCAATTACGAAAGTTACCTTGAACAGTTGCGCTCATTCTGAAGTTCGTGTAACTAAAATTCATACGCAAGGAAGCGCCGCGAATTTCTGAGGTGTGTAGAATGTCTTTGTTAAAGATCATAAAGTATCCTGACCCTGTGCTTGAAACGGAAGCCGAGCCGGTGACGGAATTTGACGAAGGGTTGCGCAAACTCGTTGAGGATATGTTCGAGACGATGTATGCCGCACCGGGCGTTGGCCTCGCCGCGCCGCAGGTGGGAATCAGCAAGCGCGTGTTCGTGATGGATTGTTCGGGCGGGCGTGACCCGGAGCAGAAGATCGCGATGATCAATCCGCAGGTGATGATGAAGGAAGGCGAGCAGACGGGCGAGGAAGGGTGTCTTTCGTTTCCCGGCATCTACTTTCCTGTGACGCGAGCGATGCGCGCGGTGGTGCGGGCGCAGGATATTGACGGCGAAGAGTTTGAAGTTGACGGCATGGAACTCACTGCGCGTTGCATGTTGCACGAAAACGATCATCTGGAAGGTGTGCTATTCATCGAGCGCACATCGCCGTTGAAGCGCGAGATGGTGAAGCGAAGAATCAGGAAGTTAATCAAGCAGGGCGAATGGTAATGAATAGATGATAAACGCAGAACGATGAGTTTAAAGGTATGTCTTAAATTCATCGTTCATATTTGTTGATTGAGGAGCGATTATGCAGAGCGAATTCAGCAATGAGGCTTTTACCGATTTTAGTAAAGAAGAGAACGCACAGGCGATGCGCCGCGCGATTGAGAAGGTGAAAGGCGGACTTGGGCGCACGTACCCGCTTGTGATCGGCGGCGAACGCATCGAGACAGGCGCGATCTTGGAGAGCATCAATCCGGCGAAGAAAACAGAAGTCGTCGGGCGTTTTCACAAGGCGAATGAAGAACTCGCGCGGCGCGCCGTGGATGCGGCGAATGAGACTTTTCAGGAGTGGCGCAAAACTCCGGCGGCGGAGCGCGCTGACATTCTGTTTCGCGTGGCGCAAACATTGCGCGAGCGTAAGCATGAGCTGTCGGCGTGGATGATTTACGAAGTTGGCAAGACGTGGGCGGAAGCAGACGGCGATACGGCCGAAGCGATTGACTTCTGCGATTTTTATGCGCGCGAGATGTTGCGCTATGCGGGCGAGCAGCCGCTCGTAAAGATCGAGGGCGAGGAAAATCATCTTGAGTATATTCCGCTCGGCGTGGGCGTCGTGATCCCGCCGTGGAATTTTCCGCTTGCGATCATGGCGGGCATGACGGTTGCGGCGGCCGTGACGGGCAACACCGTTGTGCTTAAACCTTCTTCGGATGCGCCGACGATTGCTTACAAGTTCTTCGAGATTTTAGAAGAGTGCGGGATGCCTGCGGGCGTCGTTAACTTTATGACCGGATCGGGCGGGGAAGTCGGCGACACGGTTGTTGATCATCCGAAGACGCGCTTCGTCGCCTTCACCGGATCGAAAGAGATCGGCTTGCGCATCAACGAGCGCGCGGCAAAACATCAGAAGGGGCAAATCTGGATCAAGCGCGTTGTTGCGGAGATGGGCGGCAAGGATGCGATCATCGTGGACAAGGATGTTGATTTGGACGAAGCTGCGACGGGCGTTGTGCAATCCGCGTTCGGCTTTCAAGGGCAGAAATGCTCGGCCTGCTCGCGCGCGATCATTCACCGTGAGATTTATGATTCGATGCTTGAGAAAATCACTGAACGCACGCAGAAATTAAAACTCGGCGCTCCCGACGATCCTTCGACGAATTTGAGCGCGGTGATCAATCAAAAAGCGTTTAAGACGATCAGCGAATACATCGAGAAGGGGCAACGTGAAGGCGGGCGCGTTATCGCGGGCGGAGGCAGCGATGGTGAACAGGGTTTCTTTATCGAGCCGACCGTGATCGCAGACGTTAAACCCGGCCAGACAATCGAGCAGGAAGAAATCTTCGGCCCCGTCTTGGCGGTAATC
>JACDAW010000495.1 GCA_013695245.1 Pyrinomonadaceae bacterium
TCTGCCCGCAACCGAATTTTTTCCGAAATCGAAAGCGGCGGCAAACAAGGCAATCGAAATTGACGACACTCTCGCTGAAGCTCATGCCGGTCTCGGTTTCGCCATACTTTTCTACGATTGGGATTGGAAGGCAGCCGAAAATCATTACAAACGAGCCTTAGAGCTTAATCCGAACAGCGCGGACACCCATCTAGCTTACGCGGGATTATTTTCAGTCACGGGCAGGCTCGCGGAAGCACTCGCCGAAGTAAAACGCGCCAGAGAACTCGACCCGCTTAATTTGCGCGCCAACGCGCTTGAGGGGCAGTTTCTGATTCTCGCCGGACAAACTGATGAAGGGTTAGCCAGATTGCAGAAAACTTTTGAACTAGAACCGAACTTTTTTCTCGCTCATTTGTTTGCTGCGAGCGCTTATATCGAGAAAGGAATGTATCGGGAAGCTATCGCCGAAGCGACCAGAGCCAGAGACCTCTCCGGCGGCAACGCCGAAGCAATAGCCACGATAGGCTACGCTTTAGCGATATCGGGCAAACGCGACGAGGCAAGAACTGTGCTTGATGAGCTAAAGAAACGCACAAACGGGCGTTACGTCCCTCCTTACGCCTTCGCGCTTGTTCATCACGGCTTGGGCGAACGCGGCGAAGCGTTTGCCTGGTTGGAGCGGGGTATCGAGCAACGAGACCCGAAAATGATCTTTCTGAAATTCGAACCTAAATGGAATAATTTGCACGGCGACCCGCGCTTTCAAGATTTGCTTCGTCGCGTCGGTTTTCCGCAATAAACTTTACTCTAATCGCGCTTCTTCGCGTAGGCTTAACGTGCGACGGCGACACTTTCCGCTACAGCGTCGCTTGCCGATGTTCCTTCAACTTGCTGTCGCGCGTGATACGACGAGCGCGTCAGCGGGCTTGATTCGACGTGATGAAATCCTAACTCCATTCCCACTTCACGCCAGCGCGCAAACTCTTCAGGCGTAACATAACGCTCTACGGGAAGGCGGCGCGCGTGCGGCTGCAAATATTGCCCGATGGTCATAATATCTACGGACGCGCGGCGCAAATCTTTCATTAGCTCAACGACTTCATCGAACGTCTCGCCGAGTCCGGCCATGATGCCGCTTTTGGTAAGCATCCCACGCTTCTCGGCGTCGCGGCGTCGGGCGGCGCGCGCAAGCAGCGTCAAGGTTTGATCATACTTTGCATCGGGGCGCACGCGCTTATAGAGTCGCGCGATGGTTTCCGTATTGTGATTTAAAACATCGGGCTGCGCATCGAGTACTGCGTTCAAGGCCGCTTCATCGCCGTTAAAGTCGGGGATCAGAACTTCAACGCGGCACTCAGGGTTAAGAGCGCGCACCTCGCGGATCGTCTCCGCCCAGTGTGATGCGCCGCCGTCCGGCAGATCGTCGCGGTTAACTGAAGTGATAACGGCGTGTGCGAGATTCAAATGTCGCACGGCTTCCGCGACATGGCGTGGCTCATCTCTATCGAGCGCGCCGGGCGTGCCTTTCGTGACCGCGCAGAACCCGCAGTGGCGCGTGCAAGTGTCGCCACCGAGCATGAACGTTGCGGTACGGTCGCTCCAACATTCAAAGATGTTCGGGCAGCGCGCCTCCTGACAAACCGTGTGCAGGTTTAAGCCTTCGATAAGTTTAAGCACATGGTTTTGATTTGTCGGGTTGCCGAGGCGAATCTTCAACCATTCGGGCTTCGGGGCGCGAGCGGGCGGTTTAGTGTTGCTGATAACTCGAAGTTCGCGGCTCATCAAAATCCTCTCTGACTCTTTACGGCTGCACAATCATTTTATCATTCGTGCCCTCTAATTGTCGCCCTTCCGATTAAAGCGCGCGGCGGCAAGCGGAAAAGAGATTAAGCGTGAGCGGCATGTTCCATTCGCGCTTAATCTCTTTTCGCTCAAAATGCTCTTGTTGTAAATTCAAGCGTCGTAGAGCAATCAATCATTCTTCCGCAAACCCGCTTTGCCTCGGCGATAGCGCGCCGCAATTCCCGCTAGACCTGTGCTGAGCAGCAGAACCGTCGCGGGTTCGGGCACAGTCGCTTGCGGTTCGCTGTAAATGAAATCGTCCATCACAACCACATCAACAGGATTTCCGTTCGAGTCGTTGGGGCCTAAGATCGAATTGCCGCTTGTGATGCGCACACGCGCGGCGCGCTCGCCCGCGTCAAAGAAGACGCCGAGAAACGAAAGCCCGTTATTCGCCGTCGGGACAAAGAAAGTGCCGAGCGAATTGTTGTTGATGTCGAAGAACTGAAGGCTCGTGGTGTTCGCCAGATCAACGTCGGTGAAGACTGCGCCGAAGCCGTTGACGGTCGCGGGGATGTTCGTGCCCGGCACGAAGAAGTTTACGTCCGTGATGTTGCTGCCTAATGCGGTGAAAAGTCGTTGCGGGCTGAATGTTCGGAAGATGTCGGGATACTGCGCATTGATGTTGCCAAACTCAATCGGCGTGCTCGTCGGATTCGAGGCGTTGGCGCTGACTTGAAAACCCGTGCCCGGCGTTGAGAAGACCGCACCGCGCGGCGAGTTGGAGTTGAAGAAATTAGCGGGCAGGTTATTTGGCGCGGCGGATGCGTCCGGCACGCCGTCCCAGTTGATCTCGCGGCGGCCAGAACCGAACGATCCGGCCACGTTCGGGTTAAGCGTGCCTAGTTGGGTGCGAAACGCATCAACCTGCGATTGGATAGCGGTTGAATCTGTTCCGGACGCTGAGAAAATGACGGGCGCAGCCATCCCTGTCGTCGCAGGCAGCGCGAGGGCAAAAATTATAGTAATAAGCTTAACGTATGTTTGAGACATGATGAGCGTCCTTTCCGTGCCCAGCTTGCGAGGTGGAAACTTGCTGGGCGTTAGACGTTAAAGTGAATGTGGCGCGAGGCAAGCCGGAGCCGAAACTCATGCCGAGTTAGTTTCGCTTTATGTGCGAGGAGTTATTAACGCTTTTCCGGTCGGCGAGAGTGATGTTGTGTTAAGGCGAAGCGTGTGCGCGTCGTCTCAAGTATGGTTGCGGCCGGAAATAAACCTATTGGATGATGTTTTTTATCTTATTTGGCGGGCGGCTGTCAATGGCAACAATCACACTTTAGCCGCATGTTTGAGCGTCGCTTGTTCGCTTGCAACTTGCGCGCGGCGCGCCGCCTGCTGCGGGTCGGCGATGACGCGTCCGCCGCGCACCGTTGCGCCGATCACAAGTCCTGCGCTGATGAGCACGATGTTTTTGATGATGTACTGTCCTTCGAGCGTCGGCGCATACGGTAGTCTGGCGAAAACCTCGTTGGGAAACATAAACAAAGGCGTCACCGTGCCGAGCATCTGCACGAAGAGCAACAGGAGCGTCGCGCGCATGAAAAGATTTGTGATAAGTCCGATTCCGATCAGACACTCCCACACCGCGAGCAGAAGGATGCTAACGTGCGCGGGGACGATCCCGAAAGTTAATAAACTAATCGTGCGCGTCGCTAAATCCTGTGCCGGACTCAATCCGGGGAAAAACTTCAGCGCGCCGAACCACAGGAAAACTATTCCAAGCGATACGCGCAAGAACACAACGCCGTAGCGCGCCATCCATTCCGTAATGCGTTCATCAATCTCATTGAACACGCGATAAAGGCGCTGCATAGCCGTGACTCCTTTTAGTAATGCAATTCCATTTTACCACCGGCCAAACGTCGCTTGGCGAAGTTCACGAGGATGCAATTGCCGCGAGCGCGGACGGGTCAACATTTCCACCGGAGAGGACGACGCCGATGCGCCGCACGTCGCCGGGCAGTTTACCGAAAAGCACGGCCGCGGCGGCCGTGGCGCCCGTAGGTTCAACGACTAGCTTCATGCGAAAAAGAATAAAGCGCATCGTTTCTATGATCTCATCGTCGGAAATTAAGAGGACGTCTTCGGCGTTGCGTTGCAAAACGGGAAACGTGAGCGCGCCCGGAGCTTGATTGCGCATTCCGTCGGCGATTGTCGCGGGCGGCGGGATACAAACTCTTTCGCCGCGCCGGAGAGATTGCAACGTGTCGTCCGCTCCTTCAGCTTCAACGGCGAAGAGTCGGATACGTTCGTTAATAGCTTTAGCTGCGGTGCTCGCGCCCGCGAACAATCCGCCGCCGCCGCACGGTGTGACGATAGAGTCGAGATCAGGCACATCCTCCAACAACTCAAGCGCGCACGTTCCCTGTCCCGCCATCACCAAATAATCATCGTAAGGCGGCACAAGCGTTAAGCTCTCGCTTTCGGCGATATTGCGCGCGAAGAGTTCACGATCATCTCTTTGACGATCATAAAATCTCACTTCAGCTCCGTAGCCGCGCGTGGCGATAACTTTAGTTTGCGGCGCATCGGTTGGCATCGCAATTACGGCGCGCGTGTTTGCATCGCGTGCGGCGAGCGCCACCGCCTGCGCATGATTGCCGGAAGAGAATGCGACCACGCCGCGTCCGCGTTCATCTTCACTGAGAGCGAGAATCTTATTCGTCGCCCCGCGAATCTTAAACGCTCCGGCGCGCTGTAAATTCTCGCACTTAAAGAAAACCTCTCTTCCGACACGCTCGTTAAACGAACGCGAGGTGATAACCGGCGTGCGATGGACAAACGAACAGATTCGTCGCTGCGCTTCTTTGATCGTTTCAAACATCAGCATAAGCAGTAAGGAGTCAGGCGGTTAGCGGTAAGCAGTTTTAACTTTCTGCTGCTTACTCTTTACCGCTTACCAGAATATTTTCCTTTGTCGTCATCTCAAAAACATCTGCGAAGCGCGTGATGATCGCGTCTTCAACTTCGCTTAGATCAACTTCGCGTCCTAAAATCTTCTTCATCGAAGCCACAGGCTCACCCTCGCAGGGCACGATCAGATCAAAGAAACTTAAATCCGTGTTTACATTTAAAGCGAAGCCATGAGTCGTCACCCAGCGCGCGATGTGAATGCCGATGGCGGCGACCTTGCCTTGCTCCGTATGCACGCCGGTCAACCCTTTGATCTGAAAACCCTCGATGCCGAAATCGTTGAGCGTGCGGATCAAAACCTCTTCCAAATCGCGCACAAAGCGGTGAACATCTTCGCGGTCAGGACTTAAATTCATGATTGGATAACCGACTAATTGTCCAAGACCATGATAAGTTGCGCGTCCTCCACGATTTGATTCAAACGCTTCAACTCCGCGCCGTGTTAGCTCTTCCGCAGTTGCAATCATAGCCGCGCTTGTCGAGCGGCGACCGAGTGTAATCACATGAGGATGTTCAACAAGCAGAAGCGTGTCAGACTCCGCGCGTTCGCGCACGAGGCGTTCAATCTCCTTTTGAATTTCGAGCGCGTCCGCATAACCGAGTCGTCCCAAGCGGCGCACGCGCAATTCTCTTTGTCGCTTCCCGTCAGGCATAATTGAATTTTACAATTTAATATTGTATCAGCATCTCAGTAAAAGGCGCGATGGACATTTCGCGCGCATTTCGTGCTTGACGCGGCTTCGCTTTCGAGAATAGTTTGAGAGCAAAAGGAGAGATTATATTTTGAGGAAAATTTACGGAGCATTTGCGCTCGCCTGTCTGCTACTACTGCCCTCCACCGATTTCGCGCAGACGCGGCAACGACGCACATCAACCAACCGGCGGCGCTCGTCGCGTCAAAGCGCACAGTCACCGACGGCGAACACTGCAAGCAACAATTTGAGCGAAGCGCGAACGCGCGTCTCCGATCAAATCAAGATATTAACGCGCTTTCTTTACCTTTTCGGCCGCGTCTCAAACTCAATCGAAACGGCCGAAGCAGATGCGCGGCGGAGCGGAGCGAATTCGCCTGAAGTAGTGGCGACGCAGGAGAGAAGCAAAACGGCTCTGAGAGAGAATCTAGCTGGCGTGCGGCAAGGGCTGGAGAATTTAGAGAACTATTTTCGCGCCGCGCCGGGACTCGGAATCCACTCGTTGCGCGTCGCGGGCGTCGCGGGCATTGCCGCGCAAGCCGAAACTCAAGCGGCGACGGGTCAACTCGATCAAGCGGGTCGCACGCTGCTTGACGCAGTTAACCGTTTGACAGACGCGCTGAGAGAAATAAGGTAAAAGGGAAAATATAAAAGGCAAAAGTGCGGACGTA
>JACDAW010000507.1 GCA_013695245.1 Pyrinomonadaceae bacterium
CAAACACGCTTTCCTCATTCGTAGCCTTTGAACCAGTAAGGCGTGCGCTTCGCCCAGACGCTTCCACCGTAACGCGAATGCAGAAGTTGAAACGCGGCGCGCGAGGCTTGTTCGGTTTCCTTATCAACGCAACCGTAGCGCGTCGATCTGACAGCGAGATGGAGAGCTTCGGGCGCGCGCGGATCGTTTGGGTTAGCCTTCGCCCAGAGCACGGCTTGAAGGGCGAGGTAGTTCGGGCCTGCGCCGAGACTTGCAAGGCGTTCCAGTTCGCGCGCAACGGCGGAGCGTTGCGCTTCGGTTAAAAAGAGGGGCGCGTGCGCGGGGCGTCTGTTCTGCGCGGTGGTCGCTGCGGCCGCGCTGTAGATTTGCTCGGCGTCCGTCTTCGGCTCGTTAAAGGCGCACCACCAGTTGTCTCGGAAGCTGTCGCGTTCGGTGACGGCCATCAATCTTCCGACGCCGACGTTAACGAGCGGGCGCAAGCCGGGATTCTTGAGCGCAGCGAAGAGAACGGCGAATCGGCGCTCGTCCTTCGTGTCGGCTGAAAGGTATGCGGCGAAATGTTCGCGCAGTTCGGGCGCGAGAGTTTGAAGGACAGGAAGCACGGCGCGTCCTGCTTCATCGTCGTCGAGCAAGGCGGCGCGCACCCACACGGCGAGCGCGAGTTCACGCCGCAAGTGACGCGGAAGCGCGTTGCCCCTCACGGCTTGAGACAAAACGCTGAGCGGCATCGTTGAATTCAGTGCTTGCGCGGCGTCGGCATCGAAACTTGGATGGTCGCCGCGCGCAAAGCCCCGCGTGTTCTCATCCTTCGCAAGGTCTTCCGCTTTTTCGGGAAGCTCGTTGCCGTTGTAATCGTAGGTGAGCGCGACGGGCGTGCGTTGAGCGTAACGCAAAAATTCGTTGAGACTGCGGGCAAGCGTCATGCGCTGTCCCGTGAAAGAGTTGGCGGCAGACGGCGGGAGTTGCGACTGATCGGAGGCGGAAAAAACGGCGGCGAGTTTAGCACGCGCTTCGTCAATTCTTCCGGCGTCAATTAACAAACGGATCGTGTGGAAGGCGACGGTCGGAAAGATCGGCGACGCGCGATCAACTTTTTCCGCCGACGCGAGGAGCGCCGCGAGTTTTGGATTGTCGTAAGTTGTTTTTGAAAGCGCGGCGACCAGCCAAGGCAGCGTGGAAGTCTCCGTCCATCGCTGCATCGCATGTTCTGTCGCATCCTTGTCGCCCCGCTGAAAAGTGAACGCCCAATCTGCAACCTCGATTCTTTTGATCGTCTCTGGAACTTCCGCATACTTGAGCGTTTCAACCGACGTGTATTGATCTTCGCCGCTAAGTTTGTCGAGTAGCAATGTATAGTCCCAAAAATCTTGACGAATGGTTTCACCAGCATTCGGGCGCAGCACGTCGCGGCTGAGTTCTTGCAATCTCCCTTCCGGGTCAAGACGATAGCGCACGAGATTGAGCATCCGGCGCGCGGCCGCGTGCGTTTCGCTCAAATTCTTGTCCGCAAGCACGCGCTCTAATTGCGCTCGTGCTTGTGCGAGCGTTTCTTTATCTACTTTTTGTTCATTGGAATTGAGCGATGCTTTGCGAATCAACGCTCTCGCGGCGAGGTAGGGCGCGAGTTTCGCGTAAGGCGAAGCGGCGTCTTGCGCTATTTCGTCGAAAAGGCGTTTCGCTTCATCGAAGCGAGTGGCATAAAAGTTGGCGGCGGCGATCTGGTAATTGCGATCAGCGCGGGCGAGTGCGTCAGTCTCCGGCGGAAGCGGTGCGGGAATAGTCGCGTCACCCGAACAGTTGGCGAAAACCTGATCCTGCGCGGCCACCCAATCTTTCACGCTCTGTGCATCTGCACCGTATTTCGCCGTGCGCTCGCTGAGCGTGTGCGCGGCGGCCGCGAACGATTCGCGCGTGCAGTTGTAATACGAAGAGTATTCGGTGCGGCGATAAACGTTGACTTGAGGTTGTTGATTCACGCCGGGAATTTTTCTCCGCGCTTCAGTCCACACGGCGAGCGTGTCCGCCTGAGCTTCCTCACGATCCCAAGGATTCTCCAGACGTTCATTCCACAAACTGACGAGCGCCTTCTGTTCGGCTGCGTTCAAATGCGCGCCAGTCATATAGCGGTAAGCGACGAACAGGTAAGAGCGCGCGTAAGTATTTCGGAGTACGCCGAAGCGACCACGCGCGAAATCGTCGAGCGGCAGATCGGGATGTTTGCTGTAACTGAAAACCGCGCGCAAGCTGTCGGGGCCGCACGCTCGTGTAGGCATTGAGGAGATTGCAAGCAACGAGAACACGAGCGTGAAGGCAACGACGATGCGGGGGAATTTCTTTGTCATCTCTTATGTACCTCTTGCGCGATGCGCGCGAAGGTTTCCGGCGACCAAGATCGCGGATTGAAAATGTAGATGCGGCGATTTTCTAAGATGTGAGAATTCGGCGGGAGCGGCTCGTCTGCCGAGATGCCGAGACTTGAGCGACACGGAGCGGATTTGAAATCTTCGCCCGCCGCGAGAAGTCCGCGCACCTGCGGCGCGTCCGCGCCCATGCGAAAGATCATCGGCACAACTTCGTCAACTGGCAAACCCTTCAGCCATTCGTCGCCCGCACAGCGCGAGGCGAGCGTTGTGATCGAGAGCGGTAGCGACGTGGGTAAACGCTGTCGCAACTCGAAAATCAGTTCGCGGTAAAACTCGCGCTCGGAATCTCGCGCATCAAAATCGAGCTGCACCGCTTCGATGCCGGAATGATTGACGGATTCAAGAATTGCGTTCACCGCTTCGCTTCTTTGCGCGGCGGAGAGCAGGTGTTTCTTGCGACGGTCGGTTTCGATGCGCGTCACAGCGATGAGCCGCGCCCCCGGCGCAACGCGGAGAGGTTGCAAACGCGGTCGCACGATTGTTTTGTCTTCAGTGAGGAAAATTGTTTCCGCGAGAAACGCGACGCCCGTTGTGCGCGGGTCAATGAAAGTTAATTGTTCGGGTCGCTCCCACGCCCACAAAACTATTTGAGGGAACTTCCGCATCGAAGCGGCGGAGGGCGTCGCGGCGCGTGAAGCGAAAGAAAAGCTTGTGAGATGAAAATTGTAAACGAGAAGAATCGCGGTGAGCGTGATCGTTGTGACGATTAACGTTGTGATGAGTTGCGAAGTTTTACGCGAATGCTCACGCGGTTCTCGTCTCGTTTCTTGTGTCACTGATCGCATCACGGCTATGTGACGTTAAAGTTCGATGAGATTTGTCGAACAGAATTGGAAAGTGGAAATATGGAAAGGGCGACGCAAGACTTGCGTTGCCCTTCGTGTTTAATCTTCTTCCTCCGCGCGGATTCTTCCTTCCGCGCGCGCTTGTTCAACTACCTTTTGCGCGATCTGTCCGGGCACCGGATCGTAATGTGAAAACTCCATGTGATATGAGCCGCGCGCGGCCGTAATCGAGTTTAAAGTTGATTGATAGTTGAGCATCTCGGCCATCGGCACCTGCGCTTTGATCACTTGATTCTTGCCGCGCATCTCCATGCCTTGCACGCGCCCGCGCCGCGAATTGAGATCGCCCATGATGTCGCCGGAATTCTCCTGCGGCGCGACCACTTCGACATCCATCACGGGTTCTAAAAGCGTTGGACGAATCTTCTCAATCGCGTTGCGAAAGGCTTTGCGACCAGCCGCGCGGAAACTGTGCTCGTCCGAGTCAACCGTGTGATAAGAACCGTCAATGAGGACGACTTTGAAATCAACAAGCGGATAACCGGCAATCGCGCCCGTTGCCGCCGCTTCGACGATGCCCTTCTCAATGGCCGGGCGAAACTGCTGCGGCACACTGCCGCCGAAAATTTTATCTTCAAACACGAAACCTTCGCCGCGCCCCAACGGTTCAAAGACAACTTTGCAATCACCGAATTGCCCACGCCCGCCGGATTGCTTTTTGTGTCGCCCCTGCACTTCGGCTCGCTGCGTGATCGTCTCTTTGTAGGGAACTTTCGGCGGGTGAAGCGCGACTTCGACGCCGTAACGCTTCTTTAGTTTCTCGACGACGGTTTCGACATGGAGTTGACCTGAACCGGAAAGGATAAACTCTTTCGTCTGCGCATCACGCGAGAAATGAAGCGCGGGGTCTTCTTCTAAAATCTTGTGCAGCGCGACGCTGATCTTCTCTTCGTCCTGACGGGATTTCGGTTCGATGGCGAAGGCGATGGCGGCTTCCGGGTATTGCACGCCATCGTAAGAGATCGGCGCGTTGCGGTCGCAGAGCGTGTCGCCCGTCTGCGTGTCTTTCAGTTTCACGCAGGCGATGATGTCGCCCGCGTTCGCTTCGTCGATCTTGTCGAGTTGTTTCCCTTGCATCGAATGAAGCGCGCCGAGTCGTTCCTGTGTGCCGCGCGAAGAATTAAGCACGGTCGCATCGGATTTAACGTGACCGCTAATGACTTTCATGACGTTGATACGACCGGCAAACGGATCGGCGATGGTGCGGAAGGCGTAGGCCGAGAACGGCTCGCTCGCATCGTAGCGGCGCGTTAAGGGTTCACCCGTGCCGTCGCCGTCAACGCTCGCGCGTCCGTGTTCGGCTTCGTGCGCGTCGGGCGCGGGAGCGTATTCGACGATGCCGTCGAGCAAGTTTTGCAGTCCGACGAGCGTGAGACTCGAAGCGGCGAAGACGGGACACAGGCGGCTCGAAGCAATCGCAGAGCTGATGTTCGGAATCAAATCCTCGTCTTCGAGCGTGCCTTGCTCGAAGTATTTTTCCAAGAGCGCGTCGTTTGATTCGGCGATCACTTCGATTAATCTCTCGCGTGCCGCATCAATGATGTCGCGCCCTTCCGCAGGCAACTCGCGTTCTTTAGCTTTACCATTATCGTCATACTCGTAAGCTTTCATGTGAACAACGTCAACGACGCCTTTGAAATCTTTTTCTTTTCCGATGGGCAATGTGAAGGGGACGATGGCGCGGCTAAATGTTCCGCGTGCGCTGTCTAAAGCTGCGCCGAAGTCCGCGCGCTCTTTGTCAAGTTTGTTGATGACAATCATGCGCGGCGTCAAAAATTCGTTCGCGTAGCCCCAAGTCTTTTCTGTTTGCACTTCGACACCGTTTACTCCGTCCACGACAACTAAAGCGCAATCGGCGACGCGGAGCGCGGGGCGCGCGTGGGTAACAAAGGCGGCGTAGCCGGGCGTATCAATCAAGTTGATCTTTGTGTCTTTATGTTCGAGGTGGGCGAGCGCGGTGTTAAGCGTGATCTTGCGGGCGATAGAGTCTTCATCATAATCGGTCGTCGTAGTGCCTTCATCTACTTTGCCGAAGCGCGGGGTGGCGCCGGAAACGTAGAGCAGGGAACTAAGGAGTTGCGTTTTGCCGCTGTCGCCGTGACCGATGACTGCGAGATTGCGGATGTCGTTGGTCGGATAAACTTTCATACGAAGAAAAGTTTCCTTTCGTAAAATAGAGCGAGAAGGGCGATTGCTGTTCGTTCGCACGGCTTCTTACGGGCCGGGCTTGGAACTCGCGCGGGACTTTGGTTCCGAATATGACGGTAATTTAGCCGAGCGAAGGATTCAAATCAAGTGTGTGCGGCGGTTTGTGTCACATTAACAAATGACAATTAGAAAACAGCCGCTCGAACTCTTAGCGAGTTGCGAACGGCCATTTTCTTGGGGGAGAGAAAACGTTTGCCAAGTACGTTTAATCAGCGGCCTGCGAAATTACCACGATTCGTGAGCGCGGGCAGGGAATTATTTCCTGTCGCTTCCCTGTCACTGTCGGCAGTCAACAGGAAACTCCGGCTCGTTAGCAGTTCGAGAAGAAAGTAGCACGTGGCGCGCGAGCCGGTGCCTAAAGATTTACCTTGCTCGTCTTCGAGGACATAGACTGTCCCATGCGTGTCGAGAGGGAAAACCATCGGTTTCGATTTCACGGGGGAGACTCCCAAAACCAAATTCGGATGATTAAATCAGCTTGTGCTTCTGCTAGCTGCCATAGCATAACTGCTTTTAACTTCGCCGCGCATCGTACAATCCGCCCATTTTCATATGGCACAATCCGCCCATAGTTGTATGGCACATTTGTGCCATACGCGGATGTGGTTTATCAGGCGAACTGAGCGGTGAATGTTTTAGCGGCGTGACTGAGGCGCGATTGATAAAGGTTTCGCTTTGCCTTCGTCCAAATGATTAACCAAAAGGCGATAGCCAAGCAGCAGCGCGAGCACAAAGGCGAAAGCAAGCGGCAAACTCGTATCGGCTTTGACGATCAGGTAATAGTGCAGCACGCCGCCGATAGCGACCGCGTAAACCGCTTTGTGCAGACGACTCCAACGCTTGCCGCCGAGTCGTTTGATCATCTTATTCGTCGAAGTCACAGCGAGCGGAACCATAAGCAGGAAACTGAACATGCCGACGAGGATAAACGGGCGCGAGAAGGTGTCGGCGACCATCTCTTGGAGAGCGAAAAACTTGTCGAACCATACGTAAGTCAGCAGATGCAGCGCGCCGTAAAAGAAAGCGTAAAGCCCCGTCATGCGGCGAACTTGAATGAGCAGATTAAAGCCCGTGAGCTTGCGTAAAGGCGTGATTGTAAGTCCGAGCAGAAGGAAGATGAGCGTCAGCATTCCGGTCGTGCGCTGAACGAACTCCAAAGGGTTTGCGCCGAGACGGTTGTGCAGCCAATCCCAAAACATCAGCGCGAGCGGCACAAGGCTGTTGGTGAAGACGATAACTTTGAGAAATTTTATGTCTTTCAATTTCCGTCTCCACGTTCAGAAATACTTACGCAAATCCATGCCTTGATAAAGATGCGCGACTTCCTCGCCATAACCGTTGAATGGCAAGGTCGGGCGCGTGCCCCATTCGCCGATTCTCCGTTCGCGCGCTTGGCTCCAGCGCGGGTGCGCAACTTTCGGATTCACGTTTGAGTAGAAGCCATACTCGCTCGGCGCGGCCACGTTCCACGTCGCGGGCGGCTCGTCGGCGACGAGGTTGATTTTCACGATTGACTTGATGCTTTTGAAACCGTACTTCCAAGGCACGACGAGGCGGACGGGCGCGCCGTTTTGCGGCGGTAAGGTTTCGCCGTAAAGACCTGTGGCGAGAATCGTGAGCGGATGCAGCGCTTCATCCATGCGCAAGCCTTCAACGTAAGGCCACTTTAAGTCGTTCGACCTCTGATTACGCATTCGCTTCGGATCATAAAGCGTTTGAAAGGCGACATACTTCGCCGATGAAAGCGGTTCGACTTCATTCAAAAGCTTCGCCAGCGAAAACCCGATCCATGGAATGACCATTGACCAACCTTCAACGCAGCGCAAACGATAAATGCGTTCTTCAGGCGGGGCGACTTTTAATAAACCGTCGAGATCAAACGTGCGCGGCTTGTTCGCCAAGCCTTCGACAGAGATCGTCCACGGGCGCGTAATGAAATTTCGTGCGCGTTCGGCGACCGATGTTTTGCTCGTCGAGAATTCGTAAAAGTTGTTGTAGTTCGTAATATCGCCGCGCGGAGTTAGTCCTTCGCTCGCATTGCTTCCCGCAGATTGTGATGGTTGCACGCCCGCGATCTTCTCAACTTCGGCGGGCGGTTCAGCGGAAGGCACGGCGAATTGGCGATAGAGAAGCCCGGTTGCAACCGTTGAGGCGGCGAGTGCCGCGCCGCGTAGGAAGAAGCGGCGATTAAGGTAAAACTTCTTGTCTGTGATCTCGCTGCTCTTGATCGAGTCAGCTTTCTTAATCAACATACGCGATTCCGTCCAAACGAAACTACGAAACTCGCTTTTCGGTCGGATTCATTACGCGAGAAAGCACATAAACTTTATACCTACGATATAATGCGTCTAAATCATAGATACTTAAAAACAACCGCGCGTTGTCTTTGAAGGGATTACGCAAGGAAATTAAGATGAAAGAAACGAAACGCATCGAAGTCTATACGGACGGCCGTTGTCCTTTGTGTCAATGGACGCGGGCGCGCGTCGAGCCTTGGGACGCGCAGCGAAGAATCGAGTGGTTTGATTACAACGAGCCGGAAAGCTTGACGCGCGCCGCGCCGCACACGCTCGCAGAGCTAGGCGACGAGATGCACGTTCGACTTGAAGACGGAGGATGGAGGCGCGGATATGAAGCGTGGCTTGAAGTCGTGGGCGTGTTGCCGCGCTGGAGTTGGTTAAAGCCCGTGCTTTCTCTCGCGCCGTTTCGCCGTGTTGGCCCTGTCCTCTATAAATGGATCGCGCGCCGCAGATACAAACTCTTCGGCGCGCCTCCCGCGTGCGACTCTCAAGGCGCGTGCGCGCTGCACGACAAGCGTTAGCGAAGTTTAATCAATTCGCCGTGCTTCATTACCCTTATAAAACAGTCGCGCTTGATAAATTAAAACGAAGTTGCGAAAAGGGAACGCTGCCGGAAGAAACAAGCCTCCAGCGGCGTTCTTGTTTTGCATTAAATCAGCGTGCAAGTTTTGGCGCTCCGTGCTGAGCGATGGTAAAGTTAAGCGCCGTAAATTCAAGCGCGGCAAGTGAAGCTTTTCAAAATTAAAATTTGCTGCTGTCGGGTCTTTATGAAAAAAGATCGTGGTCGTGAGTATTGTTTGATCGTGGAAGGCTCATATTTTTCGGAAGCGGAAGCGGAACACGCTTTGCGCGGTCCGTTCGTCGAGGATTGGGTCGAGGAGACGGGGCGTTTTCGCATTCACAACTTGACGGAGATTGAGATCGTGCCGGGCGTTGTGCTCGGATCGTTAGGCGTTGTGATGCTGGACGAAGGCGTATTTGAAATCGCCAGCACCGATCCGAAGCTTCCGTTGACCGACCACAAAGCGCGCGGCGTCGCGGAAGCGCTACGGCGACATGACATGTTTGACGTGGTTGAAGTCGAATTGCGCGAGTCGGCAGACGAAGCAGAGAAAGCGTAAAGCTGACCTCTGTCGTAATCAACTGCGGCGAAAATTTTTGGTGAAAGATTTGGAAGAAGCGTTAAAAAGTTTCGCGGGCGGGCGTGTGCGCGTTCGCGTCGGCGACATCACGCAAGAGCGCACGGATGCAATCGTTAATGCGGCTAATTCAACCTTGCTCGGCGGAGGCGGAGTTGACGGCGCGATTCACCGCGCGGGCGGACGTGCGATCCTCGAAGAATGCCGCGAGCTTCGCCGCACGCGTTATCCGAATGGCTTGCCGACGGGCGAAGCCGCGATCACAACGGCGGGCAATCTTCCGTCGCGCTTCGTGATTCACACGGTCGGCCCCCGATGGGGACGGCACGCCGGACGCGAAGCCGAACTGCTCGCCGCGTGTTACACAAACTCGCTTGCATTAGCCGTCGAAAACAATCTGCGCACAATAGCTTTCCCGGCGATCTCAACGGGCGCTTACGGCTACCCGCACCGAGAAGCGGTTATCGTATCATCGGAAGCTGTAGCAAAGTTTTTAGCAGAAGATAATTTCTTAAACGAAGTGGTTTTCGTGTTTATCCTTGTGCGCGATGCGCAAGTGTTTTTGAAGAATCACAAGTTAGGCAAAGATGATTGATGAATACGACTCAAGGATATATCTGTTCATCTTGCGGAGAGTTTCATCATGATCTCCCTTTGAGTTATGGCGCGGACGCACCTGCCTTGTGGTATGACGTGCCGCCTGAAGGGAGAGAAGCACGAACTGTTTTATCCGCCGATCAGTGCATTGTTGATGATAAATACTTCTTTGTCCTAGGTCGTTTGGAAATACCGCTCTTGGATGCGTCAAAATTGTTTAGTTGGATGGTTTGGGTTTCTCTCAGCGAAAAGAATTTCGACAGAATGTGTGAGCTTTGGGAAACGGAAGGAAGAGAAAAGGAACCACCTTACTTTGGCTGGCTCAGTACGGCGCTACCTTGTTACACGAACACAATGAATCTCAAAACACATGTTCATACACAGCCTGTTGGTGAGCGTCCGCTTGTGGAACTTGAGCCAACGAATCACCCACTATCTATCGAACAGCAAAAAGGTATAACGATGGCGCGAGTGCAGGAGATCGCACAGTGCGTTTTGCATGGATGAAGCTGTAATCATATTTTGATTATGTAATT
>JACDAW010000536.1 GCA_013695245.1 Pyrinomonadaceae bacterium
CGGCAAGACTACTGGCGTTATACCGCGACGCCTGTTTAAAAAGATCAATCTCAAATGCTTCTATCTCCGACTTAAGGAATCGAAGAGTTGCCCTATTCAAATAGACCCTTGTAAGCCTATCTGTGCCGCACTTGAGTTGGTAAATGGAACTTGTCGATATCGCCCAACGCTTCGCTAGTTGCGCTGGCGACATATACTTTATCTCATCATCCATTACCTTTTTCTACTTTCAATGATCTTTCCCCGGCGCTTGCCAAGGCAGGCACATCTTATTGGAAGTAAAGAAAAGCGTCAATAAATTTCCTAAAAGCAAGTGGCAAAGAACTGGCAAAAACCAAAATTTGCCCCTAAAATATTATGAAAACTTATTAATTCGTGTCCCCCCTCCGGCATCCAAACAATTAAACGAATGAGCAACGCGCTCGCTCCCTTCAAACGGCTGCCTTACATCTTCTGCCCCTTAGCGTCCCGCTTATAAGTTCACAACTATTTCAACCCGTCTTTACCGAAAGGTAACGCATACGGATCAAGATGTAGCTGCGCCTTGAAGATTGAGGCGGGCATAGTTTATCCGATGCGAGAAAACGCACGCTCAAACTTAACGATTAAATTTCTATCCACTCCGGGTTATGTGTTGGAATGTGAGTCGCATTGATAATCTCTGCTTAGCATAAACAAAGGAGAGTGAATGTCTAATGTTAATGATCGAGCCGATAATAATGTTGCTAATGGGTACGAGTCTGGCGGTGCTGGCGGCGCGGATGCGGAGGCTGCGGAAGGCTACAAGAAAATAGATTTTTAAGGCATAATATATTTTAACTTAAGGCGTAAACTTGAGCAGTTTACGCCTTAAGTTATTTCCCGGCAGTGATCTGAGGACAATATCTTTCCCTGTTTCGGGGAATTTAGGTTAAAGATAAAGCAGGGTGCGCGGGGTATGAAGCTGTTCTTGTTTTCGCTGTACTATATCAAGCTACGATTAAGAATATTATTCGGAGTTCATAGCACTTTTCGTCCGACGGACATCGGGTGGCGTTGGCGTTACTGGCAAGACAGGCGATTGCAAAGAATTCAAAAGTTTTGACTCCGGTTTCTTTACGAAGTCATATAACTGGCGGCCGCGCGAAGCTTGGTTAGGTGCTCTGATGAGAGCTTTACGGAAGTTAAACCAAGCTTTATCGTTACGTCCTTAGCATTTGCGATCTTCAACAAGGTGTCGAAAGGAAGGACGGCGAGCATTGATTCAATAAACACTCCGTTCTGCGATTGCTTTGAGCGTTGAGTCTCGCCTAATGAAACTGATTCTCCGTCAAAGATAACGGTTAGCTTGCGCGCCGACTCATACCTGTTTACATCGGATTTTGATAGCGAAACTAAGATCAGCGCGACTTCTTTCGGACGGACTTTCACCTTCCCCTTGTACGATGTCATCGCGCCGAGACGTAGCTCTTCGTATCTCCTGCTAACAAGCACGAACGGATTAAGCACAATCGTCGTTACGTCCTTCTGTTGATCATAAGTCGCTTGAATTTGCTCCGTCTTGCCCTCTTGCGCTGTGCCGAAAGATGCAAAGATGAGGAACATTAAAAAGAATAATGAGAGCGATGGCGCTAGCGATACTGCGAATTTAGAATCCGAAAATGAGCTTATAAATTCACGGATAACTTTCATGATTTTACCTACAGATAAAAAGTAAAGACTTCTCGGATAAGTTAATTCGTCACACGACGAATACAGCGCACTCGCTGCTTGTATCGCACAAACATTTTCCGAAGCACGCTGAAGCGACCCGCAACGATTAAGTCATGATGCACAGGCCGGACGCGCGCACGCTGCTTATTGTAAATGAATCAATGATTAATCTGAAACACCTGAAGAGCGCGAGACATTCTCCGGCGCGCAATCGGCGAACAGGCAATCATAGATAACGTGATAGACAGAACCGGCAGGACTCAGCGCCATTTTGTGGGCGACGTAAGCTCTATCGAAATTGACTTCGACAAGAGCGGTAAGGATGTCGGAAGAAAACTGTTCTTTGTTGAAATTGAATTCAACAGGCGTAGAAAGAGTGTTTAAAGAAGCAGTGAAATGCGCGTTCACGTTTTCCCTCCCGCTAAAGACAAAGAGACACCGAGGCATCTGAGCGGGGGGGCCGATCAATTGCCAACTAACGGTGCACAGTAGCACAAACAATTTATATGAACAATCATTTTCTTTTCACGGGCGGAAGTTCCAACCCAAGCAGAATTACACGAAATTAAGTCAGTGAAGCTCAAAAACAGTTGCCAAGTATTCATGCGCCAAACTCTTCTAAGTCCTGAGATTCTCTTTAGCTACCATTGACTTCTAATCTAAAATTGGCATAGTTAAAGAGTTCTTTTCCCGCCTCGCATTCAATTCGCTTTATCTTGTAGAGCGAACAGTCCGCTATTGCTGTCGCTTGTAACCAAGCGATTCTTTTCTTCTGCAGTAAAGTTTCGCGCTGAATAGGAGTTACGCCATGAACCGCATCCCCCATCCTCTCGCTCGTCTGCGCGCAAAAGTTTTAGCCATCGTGCTCATCATCCTTTTCATTTGCGCTAGCTTCTCAACGCCAACAACGCGTTTTAATTCCGCTTCTGCCGCGCCTGCTGAAACTAACGCCGAAGCGCGCGCAACGCTCGCGCAGGGCAAAACTTTTCTGCGACAAAACAGAGCAGATCAAGCGCTCGCGTTGATTGAAAACGCGCTGTCGCTCTTTGAACGCACAGCGGATAAAAGCGGCGCGGGCGCGGCGCACGATGCTATTGGCGACATCTACTTAAGATACGGGCAATATGGCGTCGCCCTTGAGCATTACCAAAGCGCGCTCGAAGCTTTCCGGTCAATGCGTGAGCAGTATAACCTCAACCTCACGTTTGAAAAGATCGGCGAAGCTCGCTATCTCGCGGGCGATACCGCAGGGGCGAACTCCGCGTTCGCGCAGGTGAACGCGCAGATGGAGAACACAACTTCGGCAACATCTGCCTCCACAAACGCGGCGGGCGCAACAGGCAACGCTTCTGATGGCACACCGGAATCAAATCCGCGCAGGTTCGCGTCGGCTTTGGCGATGTTGCGCGGCGTATCGTGTTTCGTCCCGAAGAATGCGGCCAATAAAAATCCGGCCGATCCTCCCAATGAAGGACACGCCCCGCAGTATCCGGGCGGAAGCGGGCGCATGGATTTGCGCGTGTTCGACGGGAACGGAAACCCGGTCAAGAATGTGCAAGCCAGACTCGTTTCAAGAAACCCGGCCGGGCTTCCCAAAAACTACAGTTGCGAATCGAGTAAGACGACGAACGAATGGGGTCGCGCCCTGATGGACCCGCTTCATATCGGTCGCCTCACGCTCACGCTCAAAGCCAACGGCTACCAACCATTGGAACTGCCCGTCACGCCCGAACAACTTCAACAACCTCTGCGCATCACCATGCAAGCCCGCAGCGGCGCAGCGCAAGCTGGTAATGCAACGAATACAGCGAACGTGCTAAGCATCGCTGGTACGTGCTTCGACCTTTATCGTTTTTTCGTTCTCTACGCCAGACGCGAACGCGGAGCGGGTCGCGCGAATTTCGCTGCGAATCAACTTGATGCGGCAAAATCGAATTACCAGAATCTGCTTGATGCGGCAGACGCAAACTCGGCGATTGGTAAACTCGGAGAAGCGCGTCTGTCCCGCGTCGTCGCCCGCACAAGTCTTGCCGACATCGCTTTTCGTCAAGGGCGTTTCGCAGATGCGCTGACGCTCTACACCGAAGCCGCCGAAGGCGCACGCAGTGATGAACGGCTCGAACTGATGTGGGCAGCAGAGCGC
Source organism: Pyrinomonadaceae bacterium (assembly GCA_013695245.1). Classification (GTDB taxonomy): domain Bacteria; phylum Acidobacteriota; class Blastocatellia; order Pyrinomonadales; family Pyrinomonadaceae; genus JACCYN01. The sequence goes on from JACDAW010000536.1 coordinate 3,836, forward strand.
GGCATCGGAAAATCTCGCCGCGCGCTCGCCGCGCAAGAATCCGACGAAGTAAAAAAATCGAAACTTAAAGAAGACGCCATCATCGCTTACCGCGCCGCGATCAAAACGATTGAGCTTCTCTTCGCCGGAAGCCCCCGCGCGGATGATTCGCGCGCCGCCTTTCTCGCCACTACGAAAGACGTTTTCGACGAAGCATCAACTATGCTCGCGGAGATGGCGCTCGCGCTTTCTTCCGCTTCTTCGCCGCTCGACGGCAAAGCTTACATGTACGCCGCCGAAGCTTTTAAGATCACCGAACAGGGACGCGCGCGTTCGCTCCTTGATCTTTTAGGCGAAGCGAAAGCCGAGATTAGCGAAGGCGTCGCGCCGGAATTATTGAAACGCAAAAAGGACAATCAAGCGCGGCAACAAGAGATCGCCGGAATGTTGATGGGCGTCAATCTCGCGGGCGAGCGCCCGAAAGCGACGGTTGAAGAGTTGCAGACTGAACTTGACCGATTATCAATTGAATACGATGCTTTAGAAAACCAGATCAGAGTTGCCAGCCCGCGCTACGCGGCGCTCACAAGAACGCAGCCGCTTCAGCTTCCGCAAATTCAACAACAGTTGTTAGACGATAAAACCGCGCTCCTCGAATATAACTTGGGCGACGAACGCTCCTACCTTTGGGTCGTTACGCAGAACGCGCTCAGGCTTTACAGCCTGCCCGCTCGTTCCGCGCTTGAGCGGCTTGCAATGGATTTACGCGCGCAGTTGATTCCCGCTCAAAACCGTCGTTCGATTGTCCGTCTTGACACAGCAAGCGACAGCGCGCAGCGCGGATTGAATCTCGGCGGCGCAGCAGCCCCCACTCCCACAAACGCCGCTTCGTATGCGAATGCTGCGAACGCGCTCTATAAAGCGATTATTGAATCCGCCGCCAACGTTCTCAACGATAAACGTTTACTGATCATCGCCGATGGCGCGCTCAACTACGTTCCCTTCGAGGCGCTCGTCACCGCTGCCGGAGGCACGGATTACGCCGCGCTTCCCTACCTCGTTAAGACGAACGAAATAGCTTATGCACCGTCGGCCTCTGTGCTCTCTGCCATAAGACAGCAAACAGCAGCAGGCGCGACGCGTGGAAGCGGGATGCTGATAATCGCTGATCCCGTCTTCGATTCAAACGACCCGCGCGCTACAGGAACAGGAACGCAAGGAACTAACGCTGCAAATCTCAACGCCGCGACGCGCGGTCTGGCACTCGGAAGCGCTGTCGCTGATGTGACGGGCTGCAATCAAACGCGTGGGCTTGCGCTTGGAAGCGGAGCGAGCAGTAGCGGCGGCAACGCAACCACGCCGAATTGCAGCCCGAAAAACATGCGACTCGCCCGTCTCAACGGCACACGCACGGAAGCCGAAGAGATCGCGCAGACGGCTCGCTCGTCTGGCGGTAAGGCCGATGTCTGGCTTGATCTCGATGCAAGCGAAACTAACGTCACGAAGCGCGATCTAAAACAGTATCGCGTGCTTCACATCGCCACACACGGACTTCTCAACTCCGAACGTCCGCAGTTTACCG
>JACDAW010000001.1 GCA_013695245.1 Pyrinomonadaceae bacterium
GATAAATGTTAAGTTTTAATGCGCCTCGCAACCGGCCGGAGGGCGCAAGCGTCTAACAAACCGGCGCTTGAGATTAAAAAGAACAAGCGCGCCAACGGCGGAGATGGAATTGGCTGAACTTTTTCAAACGATTGAATTAAGGAACAACAACGCGCGACGCGGGCAGCGTCTCCTGCGCGCCGTCGCGGGTTCGTTCGTGCTGCACCTGTTCGTCGTCGCGCTCATTTTTCTCTTCCCGGACGTGCGCAGCGTGTTGCGTCTGTCAAGCATGTTCTCCGGCGTTGAATACGCAGACGAAGCTTACACGAAAACAAAGATTAGAGAGCGCGCACAGATCATAAACATCGCCGATATGGATGGCCGCTTCCGGTACCCGGACGGTTACTTCTCAAAGAAGGTGCCGCCCGAACCGGCAGTCGAACGCATCGAAGTTATCGAAGCGCGCCCGACGCCGACACCTCAGGCAACGCCGCGCCCGACTCCCGCGCCGACACCGACTCCGCAAGTTTCGCCTACTCCGCGCCCGTCGCCGCAAGCCTCGCCGGAAACAGCAAACGCCTCAGCAAACGAGAATACAAACGCATCTTCCGAAGCGGAGACGGAGCGCGAGCTTGATCGTCAGGCGGCCGCGGCCGGTGTGAAACGTCCGCCAAAGATTAACGCCCGGCCGTTTAAAGACCTTCTCGCCCGCGCCAAAGAGATGCGGGAGCGCGGCGAAATAGATTTAAATCAGACGATTGAGATCACGATTGAAGCCGACCGCAACCCTGACGGCACGCTGCGCGCCGAGACGACGAGCTATCGGGGAAACCCGAACATGAAAAGTCTCGCTATGGATTTCGTTGCTGCGTTAAGCGATAGCGGCGCGCTCTCATTCCTCGAAGGCGTCAAACACATGCGTATGACGATTCGACTTGATCAGCAAAGCCTTAACGCACGGATTACTTCAAACATGGATTCGGCCGAGCAGGCGACGGAGCTTGCGCGCGGTTATGGAATAATGCTCGTCGGCGCGCGTTTCGCCCGGCGCGGCAAAGACGAAGGCGAAATTTGGAACAACACGAGCGTTTCATCAAACGCCAAGCAGCTAATCTTGCAGTTTAATATGACACGCGAGGCCGCCGGAAGGTTAATCGCCAAGCAGTTATAAGCTGCGAACGAAATTTGCGCGCTGAAAGTGATTGCCCCCTGTCTCGCCAACCGACTCGGTATGCAACGTCCGTCCGGCCAACAGGAATCAAATCTACGCTTGCGTACATTCTCAACGCTATCTTAAAATCACAGGTTGCGTAGAAAGAAGCGCCCTCGCGTTTTGTGCGCCGCTAGTAAATTATCTTTAAATACGTTTGGATTAACAGCAATGATTGACAAATTTCTAACAAAGCTTTTCGGCAGCAGTAACCAACGATACCTTAAAACCATTCGCCCGCTCGTCGAGCGCATCAACGACCTCGAACCCGAAACGAAGAAACTTTCGGACGACGAATTGCGGGCACGCACAACCGAATTCAAAGAGCGCGTCGCCCGCGCTGTCGCTGAAGCGCGCGCCGGAGATAAAGAGGATCGCAAGCGGCGCGAGCAAGCCGCGCTCGACGAGATTCTGCCCGAAGCCTTTGCGGCCGTCCGCGAAGCAAGCGTGCGCGCAACAGGAATGCGCCACTTCGACGTGCAACTCATCGGCGGCGCGGTGCTCCACAGCGGACGCATCACCGAGATGCGCACGGGCGAAGGAAAAACCCTTGTCGCCACGCTTCCCGCATATCTCAATGCTCTGACGGGTCGCGGCGTTCACGTCATTACCGTCAACGACTACCTCGCCTCGCGCGACGCCGACTGGATGGGTCAAATCTATCGCTTTCTCGGACTCACAGTCGGCTGCATCCAGAATGACATGGACGACTGGGAGCGCAAAGATGCTTACGCGGCCGACATCACATATGGCACGAACAACGAGTTCGGCTTCGATTACCTGCGCGACAATATGAAGTTTGACCTTGCGACCTGCGTGCAGCGCGACCACTACTTCGCCATCGTTGACGAAGTTGATTCGATCCTCATTGACGAAGCGCGCACGCCTTTGATCATCAGTGGCGCGTCGGACGAAGCGACCGACAAGTATTACCGCGCCGATGCGGTCATCCCGCAACTCAAGCGCGGCGAGGAAGACAAAGAGAATAAAACGAAAACGGGCGACTACGTCGTTGACGAAAAGCAACACACCGCAGTTTTAACGGAAGATGGCGTGTCGAAAGCTGAACGCATCTTGGGCGTCGGCAATCTCTACGATCCGTCGAACATGGAGATGCTCCACTGCGTCGAGCAAGCTCTGAAAGCTCATACGCTCTATCGCCTCGATCACCACTACGTCGTGCAGAACGATGAAGTGATTATCGTTGACGAATTTACAGGTCGTTTGATGAAAGGCCGTCGCTGGTCGGACGGACTGCATCAAGCCGTCGAAGCGAAAGAGGAAGTAAAGATCGAGCGCGAGAACCAAACCTTGGCGACGATCACTTTGCAAAACTATTTCCGCCTTTACGAAAAACTTGCAGGCATGACGGGTACTGCTGAAACCGAAGCGTCGGAGTTTCATTCGACCTACAAACTGGATGTAACCGTTATCCCAACGCACCGCCCGATGGTCAGAACCGATTATTCGGACGTGATCTATCGCACGTTGCCTGAAAAGTGGAACGCCGTCTCGGAAGAGATCAAAGAGCGCCACGAGAAAGGGCAACCCGTTCTTGTCGGCACGGTTTCGGTTGAAAACTCGGAACTGATCGCGCGTCGCCTGCAAAAGTTAGGCGTGCCGCATAATGTCTTAAACGCCAAATACCACGAGCGTGAAGCGGAGATCGTCGCGCAGGCCGGAAGAAAAGGCGCGGTCACGATTGCAACAAACATGGCGGGACGCGGCACGGACATTCTGCTCGGCGGCAACCCGGAATTTATGGCTCGAGAGTTTTTGAAACACAAGGAAGTAAATCCTGACGAAGCGACGGAAGAAGAATTGGAAGCGGCGATCAATCAAGCCAAACCTACTGTCGAAGCGGAACACAAAGAGGTTGTCGCGCTCGGCGGCTTACATATCCTCGGCACTGAGCGCCACGAAGCGCGCCGCATTGATAACCAGCTTCGCGGGCGCGCCGGACGTCAAGGCGATCCCGGATCAAGTCGCTTCTTCCTTTCACTCGAAGACGATCTGATGCGCATCTTCGCAGGCGACAAAGTGAAAGCTCTGATGCAGCGTTTGGGAATGGAAGAAGGGACGGCCATTGAATCGAAGATGGTTTCAAAGCGCATCGAGGCGGCGCAAAAGTCGGTCGAAGGTCGCAACTTCGAGACGCGCAAACACCTTGTGCAGTACGACGACGTGATGAACCGTCAACGTGAGACGATCTACGGTCTGCGTCGCCAACTGATGGAGCAACCAGATC
>JACDAW010000047.1 GCA_013695245.1 Pyrinomonadaceae bacterium
CCCGTAAACTTAAACATCACCTGCGACAGACTTTCGCACGCCCGATAAATCGGACGACCGCGCTCGCCCATTGCTGCCACCGCCATCGCAAACAGCACTGAGAAGGCGACGATCTGCAGCACGTCGCCTTTGGCCATTGCGTCTATGATGCTTGCCGGGAAAATGTGTGTGATGGTTTCGGTGAAAGATTTGGGGGCGGTCTTCTGGATATTTGAGATCGCGCCCGTGTTGGTGTTCGGGTCGAGCGTCACGCCGGTGCCCGGCTGCATAAAGTTGACGACCAACAATCCGATGATGAGCGCAAGCGTCGTTACGACCTCAAAGTAAAATAGCGACTTTGCGCCGATGCGCCCGACCTTTTTAAGATCGCCGCCACCCGCGATGCCGACAACGATGGTTGAGAAGATGAGCGGCGCGATGATTGATTTGACGAGGTTGAGAAAGATGTCGCGCAGGAAATAAATCTTATCGTCCCAGCCGAGACCATACACGCGGCTGATGTAGCCGAGCACACCGCCCACGACGAGTCCGATCATAATCCACGCCGTCAACGACAGACGATACCAAGGTTTCGGTCGCTTCACCTCCCCCATCGCGCCTGCGCCATCCGCCAACGTGTTTGCCATACGTTTTCACCTTCGCCGTAAATTCAGATTTTAAACTTTCCCTTGCGCTCGTTCGATTAGTTTTCAGCCGCCCCACCTGAGTTTATTACGCAACACCTCGAAGTAGTTGCGATTCGCGGGCTGCACGATATTAAACGTCGTGCGGCTTTTCGTAACGATCACGCGGTCGCCGACTTCTAAGGGATACCCGACCTGCCCGTCGAGAGTTAAAGCAACTTCTTCGTTTGGCGTTTTCAAATGAAGCTCAATTTCGGCGTCGTCCGGCACAACAATCGGGCGGTGCGAAAGCGTATGCGGGCAGATGGGCGTGATCACAACCGCGTTCATCGAAGGATAGACGACAGGGCCGCCCGCCGAAAGGTTGTAAGCGGTTGAACCCGTCGGCGTTGAAACGATCAAGCCGTCAGCGCGGAAACTTCCGACAAACTGATTATTGAACCACGCTTCAATTTCAATGATGCGCGCGAGCGCCGACTTGCTGATCACAACATCATTGAGAATCCGCTTGCTCGTTAATTCCTCTTCACCGCGCACGAGTTGAGCCTGCAACATCACGCGGCGATCAATGCGGTAATCGCCTCTGATAATCGCTTCGAGCGCCGGAATCATCTCTTCGTTGCGAAACTCAGCGAGGTAGCCGAATGTTCCGTAGTTGATGCCGAGCACCGGAATCTCGCGCTCGCCGAGCAGACGCGCCGTTGCGATCATCGTGCCGTCGCCGCCTAAGACAACCATTAGATCGACGTTCGCCGCCAACTCCGCGTGCGGCATCGTGCGAACAACGCAATTCGTCTCGGTCTCAACGCGCGCTACGTCCACCTCAGGCACACTCACTAATTCAATACCGCGCTTCGAGAGCCACACAACGAGACGGCACATCGTCTTTATGGCTTCCGGCTGGTGCGGCTTGACGATTACGCCGACGCGACGCAAAAGACTATTAACCATTGTGGAAGAAAGAACGCTTTCGCTTCGTCTGAAGTCAACAGTGGCGCGCCTCATCTTTAATCGCGGCGCGCATCATATGATATTTGGTTTCGGTAGATGCTTGAAAACAGCAAGGATGATACCGACGCGCGCTTGCGGGTGTCAACGCGCGTTTCATCCGGCATGACACAAATACTCTGTGTGTCTTTAATAAACGATGGGAAGATTTCGACTTCGCTGTTGAGCGCGTCGGACAAGATTGCTATGCGCCGGATATTGGCGTGCGCTCCATTCGCGCTCAAGACTCGCAAGCTCGCGCCCGTCCGCTTCCGGGTCAACGAGCACAAGCCACAGAGGTGTCGGCAGCCACGTCCACTGCGCGCCGTAAACTCGCGTGTTTAATTCTTCAACGCGATTCTCCGCGCGCCACTGTATCGCGGCTGGCGGCACGTCCTCCCAATTCTCATAGCAAGCATGTTGGATGCACGGCGCAGGTTTGGCGCGGCGGTGGACGAGGCAGCCTGCGCCGGGTTCAAAAAGCGGGCAAGCATAAGTTTGAGTGTAAGAATTCTGGGTGGGGCGAAGATTGTATCTAGCGACTGTTTCTCTCGCGCGCTGATAAACGCGACGACGCGCTTCATCATTCAAGCGCGGGGTGCGACTGAGCGTTTCGCGCATCGCAACGGCTTCGAGGCGCGTGATGTGGACGTTGACGAAATGCGCGTCAGTGCAGCAACTACCCGCAACCGGACACGTGCGGCAATTCTCGGCGCGGTGTTCGTAAGTTGTTTTAATGTGCGATTGATATTCGGCTTTGTAACGCTGAAGACGTGCGAGAGCGATTGCTTCGGTGAGTTTTCGCATGACTTTACGTGCGTTCGTACAAAGCTAAGAATTCGCGGTTGCCTTCCGCGCCGTGAATCGGTGAAGGTATCACGCCGCAAACCTTCAAACCTAATTCCCGCGCCGCGTGACTAACTTCTTCAACAACGCGTTCATGCGCCACTGCATCAGTCACAATACCGCCCTTGCCAACCTCGCCGCGCCCGACTTCGAATTGCGGTTTGATGAGAATAATAATCCGCCCCGTGTTAGTAAGCAAAGGGACGATGGCGGGCAACACCTTCGTCGCGGAGATAAACGAAACGTCCATTACCGCCAAGTCAAATTTCGTCTCGAAATCTTCCGCGCGAAGATGGCGCGCGTTTGTTTTTTCCCTCGCCTCTACGCGCTCGTCCGTGCGCAAACTCCACGCGAGTTGATTATGCCCAACATCAACCGTGACGACGCGGCGCGCACCATTCTGCAAAAGGCAATCGGTGAAGCCGCCCGTCGAAGCTCCGACGTCGAGACAGAGGAGGTCAGTTACATCAATTCCAAACTCACGAAGCGCGGCTTCGAGTTTAAGGCCGCCGCGCCCGACGTAGCGGCTCGCCGGATCATCTGTGCCGCGCACGCGCACGAAAGCATCCGGCGGAAAACTCTCGGAAGGTTTTTCAACGCGCTGTTCATTAACCAACACCGCGCCCGCCATCACCAACGCCTGCGCGCGCGTGCGCGAAGCGGCAAGCCCACGTTCAACAAGCAGTTTATCAATTCGCTCACGCTTCATAAAAAATCTAAAGGTAAAAGGCAAAAGTGAAGAGGAGATATTTCCATCCTCACTTTTGCCTTTTACCTTTTTACTTTTACCTTGACGTTAAGGTTGTCGGCCTTCAAAAATGTCTCGGATGCGATCAACGCGGCGCGGCTCAGGCGCATTTCGTTGAACGACGCGACGGGGACGGTTTTCTAAAACATCCCCGACGCGATCAATCGCTCTTGCCTCGCGGCGCGATGCCCGCTCCTCTTGGCGGTTGCTCTTCTCTTGAGCGCGCTCCTCGCGCCGACGTTCGCGCTCATCCTTCGCCCTTGAACGATTATCTTCGATAGGAGCGTTTGCGGCGCGCTCCGGCTTGCGTGAATTTCGTTCGTCGGTGGAGGTTGTTCGATCAGATTTGTCGTCCGACCCTTTATGGCGATGTGTCGTGGCCGCGTCATCGCTCGCCGCCCGCGTTTCGCGCGAATGCGCTGTCGCAACCGGCGCATCGGTTCGTGTCGAGTTTGAGGTTTCAGGCTTCGCGGCAGCGGTGGTTTGAGTCATCACGGCACGCGCATCTTCCGCCGTATGCGACTGCGATGCGGTTGCTTCAGGCGGCGCAGCGAGATTAGCCGAAGACGCGGCATCGGCGGTTTGGCGATGCCGATAAAGCGCGAGGGCAAACCCGCCTGCCACACCAACCAAAAGAGCCGATGCGACAAACATCCCGACAAGCAATGAGCGGCGGCGGTTAGATAAAGAGACAACGCGCCCGACGGCCGCGTTCGCTTGATTGGCGGCGCGGCGCGCGAGCGGTTCAACCGGCTTCGCTGTGATCGTCGCCTCAACGTCAAAACGCGGGCTAGCGATGGTTACGTCCGGGTCGTTCGTTAAAACAGTTTGCTGATTTTGGTTCATCTCGTTTGTTAGTAGCGGCGCCGGCGCACCGGCCATTATTTCAACACCTGAGACGTTCGGGGAGCTAAACACGAAATCAAATTTTGGCTTTCGCTTTGATGAGTTTTGCTCACTTGCCGATGCCCTTTGCAAAGATATTCGTACATTAACGCTTCAATAAGCGCGAGTTTCACCATTAGAATGCAAAAAGCGCGCCACCGCCGAGCAGTGACGCGCCCTTAATAGTTTACTAAGGAATTTGCTACCTACGCGCAGCCTGACCTCTCCGGCGCGCACGCCGTTCGTCTAAAACTTCGACGTTTTCGCGCACGC
>JACDAW010000087.1 GCA_013695245.1 Pyrinomonadaceae bacterium
TGCTGTCGGAAAAGATTCCTGCGCGATGAACCGCGCATTGAGATCGGCGAGCGCGATTGTGGTGCTCATCGGGCGCACGTTGATGCCGATGATTCCCGCTCGCTCAACATTCAGGTGCAGGAATCTAGGCTTACGCCCGCGTGGCAAGTAGCCGAAGGCTCCCTCAGTGATCCACTGCTCCTCTATCAACTGCTCCGTAATGACTGAGATGGTACTGCGCTGAAGCCCGGAAAGCCGCGCTAGATCGGCGCGCGAGATAGGCTGGCGTGTGCGGATCATGTCGAGCACGATGCGCCGGTTTATGTCTCGTGCGGTCTCACTTGTCGCCACTTGAAAGCTCGTGAGATCGATTTTTCGCATCAATCTGAAAAAGAGTGGTCGTCCGGTTGCGATCCCATTTAGTTCGAGTCTCGAATAATATGAGCAAAGAAGACTCATGGTCAAGTATTTTTATTCCTGGGTGGTAATGCCTCAGTTATGCGCGGGGGTGCGAAAGTAAGTGCTTTATTTTCAGTACGCCCATGTTGAATTTCCGCGCATAACTGAGGCATTACCCATGGTGCAATTGTACGTCTTCAGATATTTCACTGATCATTTTTACATATTTCACTGTACTGGTTGAGGGATCAAAGGACAATTACTCTTCATCATAGCAGATGAAATTCACCGCATTCGGATCCAGATTCTCCCGCCCGTGGTCATATCTCATTACTGTCTACGGACAAAGTTAATTTTGTCTAATGTGCGGCTCATCTCCTGTTGCCTTTCTACTTGCTCGCCTTCCGATATCGGCTCAAGGTAAGTGATTTCCGCTCTGCGCCTGTGGACTTACGAACTACTTCCGATGCGTCAGCCCGACGCTCAAAAGCCAGCATCTCGCCAGACTTCACCTTCAACATCTTTATTACCGGTGTAGGCATCCGACCACGCACAATCCCGTCTTCGAGGACGACTGTCGCGAGCGCAGTCATATCTCTAGATTGAATTGTTTTACTCATCGGCTGAGGGCTGGTCGAGCTAACTGATCTTCGTTCAGCGGTTGTTGATTTTCGTAAGAGTATCGAACCGCCACTCTTTCGCTCAAAAGCCAACACGTCGCCAGCCCTGGCTTTCAACATTCTCACGATTGGCGCAGGAATTCTGCCGCGCAAATTATTCGCGTGCTGAGAGACAGTAGCAAGCACGATCATTCCAGCTTCTTTATCTTGATTCATCAAGCCTCCTTAGTTTTTGGTCTGTGCATCTCTAATTACAGATGTTCATGCCGTTTCGATGCATCACCTTAAGAACTTATTTACAGGGACAGCCCGGAGACAGGTATAACATAACAGAGCGGCTGGACTATAAACTACAGATCGGGTCCTGCCAATTTTTGCTCCCTGCCTAGTCTTGCTTCAGGACGGTCGCTCAACCCTGGCGTTTGCTTTGGATGACAGATTTCATTGCCGCAAGGTTAAGAATCCCCGATCACTATCCATAAAATCAAATCACTGCATCACCTTCATTGACGATTAGCTTCGCTGATCAACTTAAAGCGAAACTCTTACATCTGTTGCTGTCCTTGCCCTGGTTATCGAAACTACGTTAACCGCGCGAGGCGTTTAGCAACACCGTCGAATCTAATAATTACAGCGCATTGCCTCACTGAAAATCTTACTTTCCTAACACCGTTGTCTCGTTCAGGTAGTGTTGCAAAAATTATTTTTGCCGCAAGATATAGGGATTGGCGTGCCTACTTTGCCTCAACATCTTGTGTAGCTCAGAAATTTTTGCAACACTACCCGAGCAGGTCGCGTGTGAAGGCGAGCAACTGTACTCCGGGAATAAAACTCTTCGGGCCGGGCGGGTAGGTTCGAGTGCTCATGTTGGAACTATTCGTTAATTGCTCAAGGCTGGCAGCGAGAATAGATTGAAAATAAGAATTGAGTGAAAGTTTTTGAGCAATCCTTTGACCGCGCTCACAAATGATAACGACCCGCCTTGACGACTGCAGCGGCGATACGCCGCCGAGCCGCGACAGTGTTGATGGTCGCATGTCGCGTGAGCCGTCGCACCGCGTCGAGAAGGTGTGCGGCCTCCGCGTCGTCTGCGAGCGCAGCCACAATCTGCTTGGCCGAATGTTCCATCCGATCCGCCGCATCGCTGGCGTAGACACGAGTGATGTCAATGGGTGTTGTGCTTTCAACTTCACCGCGCGCGGCGACAAACTTCTCCGTCCGCAGGAGCGCGCTCTCGAGCGCATAAACTTCCGTGGCAATGTCGGCAACATGTCCGAGCACTTCCTGTTCGCCCGCCAACGCATCACCATAAATTTTCTTCGCGCGACCCAGCGTGAAGATAACTAATCGTTTGGCGCGGGTTAGCAGCTCGCGTTCGGCGGAGAACACCTTTTCCACTGGCGTTAGAGAATCGTCAGTGTTTTCAATGGCGTGCTTTACTCCCTCTTCGTTAAAGAGATGCGCCGTCGCCGCGTTCTTCAAAAGGCGTGTCGGGATGATGAGGCGGTTGATTTCGTTTGTGCCTTCGTAGATACGCGTGATGCGTGCATCGCGATAGGCGCGCTCGGCGGGAAACTCTTTCGAGTAGCCGTAGCCGCCATAAATTTGTACCGCCTCGTCAACGACGAAGGCGAGCGCCTCACTTGTCCAGACCTTGTTGATAGAGCACTCGACGGCGAAACTCTCGATGATCTTTAGTACCCGCGCCGTGTCTTCGGCGGTGACCGCTTCGAGCGCGCGATCAACGTCGCCGAGTGTCCGGTACACCATCGCATCGCCGACGTAACAGCGCACGGCCATCTCGCCAAGCTTCTGTTTGATCAAACCGAATTCAGAGATTGACTTGCCGAACTGTCGACGTTCGACACCGTAACGCGCCGCGCGAGTCAGGGCTTGCTTCGCGCTCCCGATGTTGCGCGTGCCGAGTTTGAGCCGACCGAGGTTGAGGATGTTGAAGGCGACCTTGTGCCCTTCGCCCACCGTGCCGAGCACGTTCTCAATTGGCACGCGCACGTTTTCCAGAATGAGAGCAGTTGTGGAGGAGCCGTCGAGGCCGAGCTTCGGCTCCTCCCGACCACTCACCACACCCATCTCGCGCTCGACGATGAAAGCAGTGAATCGCTCGCCGTCAACTTTCGCGAAGATGGTAAACACGTCGGCGAACCCGCCGTTGGTGATCCACATCTTTTGGCCGTTGAGGAGGTAGTGCGTGCCGTCGGCGTTCAAAGTGGCTTTCGTGCGGGCGGCGCGCGCGTCCGAACCTGACCCCGACTCGGTCAACGCATAGGCCGCGATCCATTCGCCGCTCGCGAGCCGGGGCAGGTAGCGAGCCTTCTGCGCTTCGTTGCCGAAATAGACGAGCGGCAGCGTCCCGATAGCCGTATGCGCGCCGAGCGAACCGGCGAACGAGGGCATGACGCTGATCTTCTCGCTCACATAAGCCGAACTAACTTTATCCAGCCCCAAGCCGCCGTAAGCCTCCGGGATGTCCACGCGCAGCAGGTCTAACTCACCGGCCTTTAACAACAACTCGCGCGTCAATGCCCAATCCTGAGCGTGAATCTCTGCATCACGCGGCAGCACTTCGGCTCGCATGAAATCTTCGGCAATGCGACCGAACATTTGTTGTGCGCCTGAGAGGTCTTCACGCGTGAAGACCTGTTCCGGCGTGACATCGGTAATTAGAAAACTGTCGTCTTCCATAGTTTGATTAACATCGGCTTTGGCTGACATTCCGGAAGCTCTTCCCGTTAATTGCATTAAATTTGAAGTGTCAGCGCACACGTTGAGTGTGAATCGCTTCGTCTGAAGAGAGGCAAAAAAGCATCAATATGCTCTACTGCAAGGGAGACTTCTCTGTGCCTTGACAAATTGTTGACGCGGAACGTCCGGCGGATGTATAACAACCTACCGGACGGTCGGTAACATAGCATTCCCTGCGATTAGAGCACAAGCACGATGTGCGGCTCGCAGAACTGCAAAAATTAGCATGAAAGCGCAAAAAAAATCGACTCCGACTGACGAGCGGCTGGCAGAGATTTACCGTACAGCAGCACAGATCATTCTGCGCAAGGGCTATGATGCGACTTCCGTCAACGACATCGCCAATGCACTCGGCATGACGAAAGCGGGTCTCTATCACTACATCAACGGCAAGAAAGAGTTGCTCTTCGATATCATGAATTTTGGCTTGGACGAATTAGATGAAGAGGTAGTGACGCCGGCAAAATCCATCTCCGACACCTCCGACCGTTTGCGTTTCATCATCGCCAATAACGCGCGGCTAGTGACCAGAGGGCAGGGGGCTATCACGATCCTCGTTGACGAGATCACCGCGCTCACACCCGCTCAAAATAGAAAAATCACCCGCCGCAAGCGCGCCTATTTTGTGAGCTTGCGGAACACGCTGAATCAACTCAAGGCGGAAGGCAAGTTGCAGGACGTGGATACGACGGCGGCCACATTCAGTCTCCTCGGAATGATCAATTGGCTGTCGCGCTGGTATCGTCAGGACGGCGCGCTCTCAGAGGAGCAGGCGGCGGAACAGATTGTCAAAATCGCCCTCAACGGTTTGATGCGCCCCGAAGCAAGCGCTGCTCGTCGAGGTTTGCAGGTGGTTAAAAATAGTAGCCAGTAGTCAGTAGAAGACATTCATTAACGATCCACAGCGTGTCAACGCCAGCGCCCTGAATGCGTAGACTACTGACTACTGTTTCAATTATGAACATCCTTGTTTGTCTCAAACAGATTCTCGATCCTGAAATACCGGCGCGTGACTTTCGCGTTGTTGCGGCCAAGCGTGAGGCGGAGCGCGGGTCGGCCAGTCTCGTCACCAACATCTTCTGCGAGAATGCGCTCGAAACGGCTTTGCAATTTCGTGAGCGCGCCGGCGGCACAAAAATCACCGTGCTCTCATACGGTCAGCCTTCGGCTGAAGACTCGCTGCGCAAAGCGTTGGCGATGAAGGCGGACGCCGCCGCGCTCGTCGTCAACGATGGCAACACAAATCCCGACCCGCTCACTGTTGCGCGCGTGCTCGCCGCCGCCAATGCCAAACTAGGCACTTTCGATTTGATCATGGTCGGGCGCGAAGCGGGCGATTGGGGGGCGGGGCAGACCGGCGGCCTCCTCGCTGAGATGTTAGAACTGCCTTGCGTCTCCTTCGTTGACAGCATCGAGTCGGTCGGCGGCAAACTGCATCTCAAGCGGCAGACAGACACCGGATGGGAAACTCTCGCAGCCGAACCCCCCGTCGTCGTGACTGTCACAAACGATGAGCACAACGTGCCGCGCATCCCTAAAGTCCGCGACGTGATGATGTCGTATCGCCAGCCGCTCACACAGTGGACGCTCGACGAACTCGGCATAAATGCGGACGAGGCACGCGCCGGAAATACCTATTACGATGTGGCCGAACTTGCCATCCCGCAAAAAGAGACGCGCTGTGAGTTTGTCTCCGGCGACACGCTGGACGAAAAAGTCGAAGCCTTCGCCCGGCGCATCATTGAAGTGACGGGCGCGATGTAATGCGGACTCTTCAATTGCGGAATGCGGATTGGGGATGCGGATTGAAGAAACAAAGCGGTGCTGATTTTTATAATCCGCAATCCGCATTCCGCAATCGGATAAGTGTCTGCCACCAAATTTATGAACGACGTTTGTATTTGTCTTTTCGCCGCTCCCAATTTCGATAAGTCCGCGCAAGGTCTCGCGGGCGCAGGGCGACGTCTGGCCGCTGAACTTGACGGGCAATTACTCGCTGTCATTGTCGGTGCAGGTGCGGACGCGCTCGCCGCGGAAGTCGCGCGAATCGCAGATACCGTCACCCTCGCGGATCAAGCGGAGTTGGCTGAATACCAGCCGGAGACTTGTCTGAACGCGCTGGCGCAACTGTGTGGTGAAAGGTCGCCGCGCGCCGTGCTGTTAGCCAACGACACGTACAGTCAGGAGATCGCGCCGCGTCTCGCTTACCGTTTGGGTGGGAGTGCGGTCGGCGATGGTGTGGAGGTGCGCGTTGAAGGAGAAGCCTTGCGCGTTGTCCGTCAAGTTTACGGCGGCAAGGCTCAAGCCGTGATTGAACTGAAACGCACGCCTGCGGTCGTGTGGCTGCGCGCACGCTCGTTTGCGCCCGCCGCAGAGCGCGCCGAATCAGGGGAAATCACACGCGCCGCACTCGACATTCAGGCGGATACGCGCACGCGCATCGTTGAGCGCAAACGCGAAGCGGGCGGTGAGGCGCGACTTGAAGAAGCGCGCGTGATCGTCTCAGGCGGGCGCGGCATCGGCGGCCCCGAGCCGTTTGAGTCCGAGTTAAAACCTCTGGCCGAATTGTTGGGAGCGCAGATGGCCGCGTCGCGGGCGGCATGTGACGCGGGTTGGGTTCCGCCGACGTGGCAGGTCGGACAGACGGGCAAAAAAGTCACGCCGGAGTTGTATCTCGGCATCGCCATCACCGGCGCGAGCCAGCACATGGCGGGCATCTCCGAAGCGAAAGTGATCGCCGCCATCAACACCGACCCCGATGCGCCGATCTTCAAGCACAGCCGTTTCGGCATCGTCGAAGATTACCGCAAGGTCGTGCCGTTGCTACGCGAAAAGTTGGCCGCATTACAAAGGTAGTCACAACCGTTGCTCCATTAAAATGATCTCTTCTGCGGAAGCCACCCGACAGATTTACTGGAACATCTCCCACCTCTGGGTGATGTACGTTTTGCTGCTGCCCACGGCGGCAAGCGCGGGTTACGGCATCTATCGTCACTTCAGTCGCTGGCGTCGGGGCTTACCCACCGCGCGCTTCGACCGGCCGGCTGAGCGCGGCAAGTTGCTGTTCAAACACGCTGTCGCGCAGAGACGCACGGCGCAGAATTTTTACGCAGGACTTTTTCATCGCCTGATCAGTTACGGGTTCGTCATTCTCACCATCGCGACAACGGTCGTCGCGCTTGATGCGGACTTGGGGACGGCGATCATGCGCGGTAAGTTTTATCTCTACTTCCAGTCATTCATCGTTGACATCTTCGGCGCGCTGGTGATGGTCGGCGTCGGGATGGCTGCCGCGCGGCGTTATCTCAAGCGTCCGCAGAAACTCGTCTACACGGACGAAGCGACATTGATACTGGTTGTTATCTTCCTGCTGTGCCTGCAAGGATTTTTGATCGAAGGCTGGCGCATCGCGGCGACGAATGATCCGTGGGGGGCTTGGTCTCCGTTCGGCAACCTATGCGCGCGAGCCTCGCGAGCGTTGATGAGCGTTGAAGCGATGGAGTGGGCGCACCGGGGGACGTGGTGGTTTCATCTCGTCGTGAGTTTCGGCTTCATCGCGTGGCTGCCTTACACAAAGATGATGCACATCATTACCGCGCCGCTCAACATCTACACCGCCAACCTCGCCCCGCTCGGCGCGTCGCTCAAAAACATTGACTTCGAGCAGACCGAAAGTTTCGGCGTCAATTCGCTCAAAGGTTTTACGTGGAAAGATTTGCTCGATTTCGACGCCTGTACTGAGTGCGGGCGTTGCACGGCGGTCTGTCCGGCGCACACGGTCGGCAAAGAACTCTCGCCACGCGACATCGTGCTACAACTGCGCGACCTGATGCACGAACACCCGCGCGACGCCTTCGGACTCGCCTCGACGATTGGCACGGCGAACGGCAACGGTCAGCCCGCGAGCATTACACCCGCCGACCACGAGCCGACGACGGATAAAGAAGCACGCAAACCTTTGCCGATCATCGGCGCGGTTCCCGCCACTTCGCCCGCCGCACTCTGGCAATGCACGACCTGCGCTGCCTGCATGGAAGCCTGTCCGGTCTTCATCGAACAGATGCCGAAGATCGTTGATATGCGCCGCTATCTCGTGATGGAGGAGGCGGAGTTTCCCGACTCGATGCAGTCCGCGATCATGTCGCTCGAAAAACGCGGACACCCCTACAGCGGCACGCAGGCGACGCGGCTTGATTGGACTGAAGGGTTGAACGTTAAGCACTTGAGCGAGACGAAAGAGGCGGAAGTCTTGTTGTGGGTCGGTTGCGGGGGCGCGCTCATCGAGCGCAATCAACGCGTCACGCGCGCGACGGCGCAACTGCTCGAACAGGCCGGAGTGCGGTTCGCCATCATGGGGCGCGAAGAAAAATGTTCCGGCGACCCGGCGCGGCGTATCGGCAACGAGTTTTTGTTCGAGACGCTGGCGAAAGAGAACGTCGGAAACTTGAACAAGTATCAAGTCAAGAAAGTGATCACCGCCTGCCCGCATTGCTTCAACACGTTCAAGCACGAGTACCCGCAGTACGGCGGCAAATTCGAGGTCTATCATCATAGCGAGTATCTCGCCAGACTCGTTGCTGAAGGCAAACTCAAACCGCTGGTCGGGTTGGATAAGAAAATCACTTTTCACGATCCGTGTTATCTCGGACGACAGAACGGCGTGTATGATGCGCCGCGCGAACTCGTGCAAATCTCATCCAGACAAAGCTCGATTGAGATGGAGCGCAGCCGCAATAAAAGTTTCTGTTGCGGCGGCGGCGGCGGGATGAGTTTCGTAGACGAGCCAGCCGATCAGCGCGTCAATCAGGAGCGGGCGCAGGAGGCGATTGATACGGGCGCGGACATTCTCGCCGTCGGCTGCCCGTTCTGCATGACGATGATGGAAGACGGCATCAACGCGCGCAAGGGCGAGCGCGACGTGAAAGTTCTGGATGTGTCCGAACTGCTCTGGGAGGCTGCCAAGCCGCGACCGTTAGAGAATTCAACAAGCTGAGAAGCAAAACATTATGGACTTAAACTTAACGCCCAACGAGCAAACGTTTCGCGACGAATTTCGCGCGTGGCTCGACACAAACGTGCCCACCGAATGGACAGGCGGCGGTTCGACGAGTTCAGAAGATAATGCTGCCTACATTCAATACCTGCACGACTGGCAGCGCAAACTTTATGACGGCGGCTGGGCAGGTATCTCTTGGCCGAAGGAGTACGGCGGGCGCGGCGCGACGCTCATGGAGCAGTCAATCTTTCAGGCGGAACTGGCGCGGGCCAACGCCCCACAGTTGATCGGAACCATCGGCCTCTCGCTCGTCGGTCCGACAATCATCGCGATGGGCACGGAGGCGCAGAAGGCGCGTTATCTCGCGAAGATTCTTTCGGGTGAGGAAATCTGGTGTCAGGGGTTCTCCGAGCCTAACGCGGGCAGCGACCTCGCCGCTCTCGGCACGAAAGCCGCGCGCGCCGGCGACGTGTTTCTCGTCAATGGACAAAAGATTTGGACGAGCTTCGCGCAGATGGCCGATTGGTGTTTGCTGCTCGTGCGCACCGACTCCGCCGCGCCGAAGCACCGTGGGATCACTTGTCTCTTGACCGACATGCACAGCGAGGGCATCTCGGTGCGCCCGCTCAGACAGATGTCCGGCGATTCGGGTTTCAATGAAGTCTTTTTCTCGAACGTGCGTGTGCCCGCCGCGCAGATACTCGGCGAAGTCAACAAGGGTTGGACGACCGGCATCACGGCCCTGATGAACGAGCGCGCCAATCTCGGCGCAGGGATTCAGGTTGTTTTCAAACGCAACCTCGAAGCCCTCATCGAGCGTGCGCGCACCATCGAACGCAACGGTCGCCCCGCGAGCGAAGACCCCCTCGTCAGACAGAAACTCGCGCAAGCCTATCTCGAACTCGAAATCCTGCGCCTTAATACCAACCGCGCGTTAACCTCGCTCGCGAAGACCGGCATCCCCGGCCCCGAAGGCTCCACACAGAAACTTTACTGGAGCGAGATGAACCAGCGCACGCAGCAGGCCGCGCAGGAAATCCTTGGCCCTTACGGGCAACTGAAAGACTTCGACAACGGCATGTGGGAGTACGCATATCTGCGCACGC